>CBHXZU010000438.1:0-5670 GCA_966125105.1 uncultured Prosthecobacter sp. | reverse complement strand
CGAGACGACGTTTCCGACCTCGAAGGTGTTCACGCCATTCAGCGAGACGGACATCGAAATGTTGCCCGTGGGATTCGCGACCGCGTTCAACAAATCCGCCACTCGACCACCCCAACCGGTCAGCGGCGGTTGGTCCGGAATGGACGTCTGCCATTGCGTCACCTGATCGCTGTGGGAAAATAGCTGCGGCGGACGAGTGCCGGTGGCATTCGCAAGATACTCCGCCCGCGTGATCGGCCGCACGAGAGTTCCCACGTTGAAGAGTGTCGTGAGTTTGCCTTCTCCGAAGAGCGTCTGCAGTTCGGGGCAGGTGGGGTGGAAGCCGTAGGTGTGACCGTCGGCATCCGTATACGCCGGATCGCCCGCGCTCGGCCCCGTGCGCATCGTTAGCAATGACGATTGCGGCAGAGCGAGGATTCCTCGGGCTGCCGCGTACTGCGCATACGTTGCGCTGTCGGTCGGCACGACCCAGTTGTTGGCGTCGTTTCCGCCGCTCAGGAAGAGGCAGACGAGCGCTTTGTAGTCGGTGATGGGCGCGCCCTGCGCCATTGCGGAGTTGATGAGTCGCAGGTCGCGGATCGTGCTGGAGAGCGCCCACGTTCCGACCGCCGCGCAACTGGCCTGACGGAGAAAACTGCGTCGCGTGAAGAGTTCCCTCTTTTGTTCTTCGAAGCTCATAGGAAGTTCCGGGGTTACCGTTGGATCGTGAAGTCGGGGCTGGTGAGGATGAAGTGAATGATCGTCCGCAATCGATCGCGCTTCTGCGTGTCGGTGGGCGCCGTGTTGCTGTAGGAGATGAACGAGTAGTGCGCGTTCGCCACGGAGGTCGGCGCCACGGTCACGCTCACGGGGATGGAGAACGTGTCATTGCTCAGTCGCGTTACCACATAGGTGGCGTTGATTGACGGCGTGCCGCCGGTGACACCGCTGATCGTGATTGAGTCGCCGGTGAGGAGTCCGTGCGCCGGCGAGGTGATGACCGCGGGATTACCCGTGCTCACGGAGCCGATCGTCTTGAACAGGAAGTTTTGAACCGATAGCTTCGCTTGTGGAGAGAGCTGGTTTGCGGTCAGCAAGATTTGGATTTTGTCGATGAGCGCTCCGAGGTTCGCATTGCTGGTCCACGGTTGTGCCGGTTGCGGGCCGGCGCCGAGGCCGATATCCGTGGCATTTCCCATCCATGGGCTGAAATCCAGCACCAGGGCATTGCTGCCGGTCTTGAAGCTGCTGATGCCATTCGTGTTCCCGGGGTTGAAGAGGCCGTTGTAGAAGAAGTTCGCCTCGCGAATCACGTTGGTGTCCGTGGTGATTTGGAACTCCGGCGTCGTCATGCCGTGCGCGGCCAACGCTCCCGAAAACTTATAGTCGGGCAGGAAGTAGTTGAACACCGTTGGCGAATCGAGCGGCGTCTGATCGAAGTCGCCCGTGGTCCGACCCATCAGGAACGTGCTCGGCGGCGCCCCGACCGTGCCACTGCGAACGAGCGGCTGACTCACGAGCGGGAACATCCAGATTCCATTGTCACCGACGTTCGAAATGCCCGTGGTGAGCACCGTAAAGGTGTTCGCATCCGGCACCGATTCGACGATGAACTCGCCATCATTCGCCTTCGGGTTGCCGCCCGTGATGTTCAGGTAAACGTGATCGCCGACGTTCAGGTGGTGATTGGCGATTCCGCCGGACGTGGTGTCGAGCGTGATGCGCTTGTTCTGCGGAGCCGCGAGGTTCGAGTCCGTCACCGTGTAGGATCCCTGGAATCGCACCATCCGCACGAAGCCACTGCGCGCGGTCGTGTCGGGAGCAGTGATCGTGAACGTGGTTCCCGCAGTCGAGTCGTTGCTGCTGGTCGACGTGTCCGCCACATAGACCCCATCCGTCATCGCAGTTCCGGACGTTGCCGTGACGAAGTCGAGATACGCTTTGCCGCCTGGGTTGAGCCAATGGCTGCCGATGGTGATCGTCATCACGTTCGAGCCGGCGGTCTGCGTATAGGTGCCGGAGGCGCCTCCATTCGTGGTGCCGTTGGAAGTGCTTACTCCCGTCCAGCCCTTCGCATTCACCGAGAAGGTCGTCGCCGTTGGGGCCGGTGTGCTCAACACGGCATAGCTTTCCGTGGTGGGCGCGGTGTCACCGGGCGTGAAGGGATCCGATTGCGGGAACTCCAGGTAGACGTTGTTTCCGCCCGCGAGCTTGTTCGGCATCGTGATATTGATCACGTGCGATCCGTTTTGCGTAAACGTGCCAGATGCGGAGTTCAGGCGGAATGCGCGGCCGGTTTCGGTGAAGCGCAGAAGTGGTTCGCGTTGCTTGCCAAAGTCCGGCTTCGCGGATGCCGAACTGCTGCGAGCTTCGAAGTCCAGGAGGATGGCCTTGATTACGGCCTTCATGTCTCCGCGCACACCGGCGCCATTATTGTTGAACGCCTGCACCACGCGGTAGACGTAGTCTCGCGATGGATGGCTGGTCACGAGCCGCTGGATGAGTTGCCGGCAGATGAACGGGCCCGTGTTGGGATGATTGAATAGCTGATCGTGAACTTCATCGAGTTCCTTGCCCGGGAGGATCTGGTAGGCAGGATCATTGAAGTAGGACGCCGTGTGCGTGGCGTAAGGATCGAGCGCTTGGCCGCCGGAGGTCGGCAGGCCGGGCAGGACTTCATTATTCAGGATGCGCTTCGGTCCGGTGAAGTGTCGCGCGGGAACTTCGCGCATTTGGCGCGTCCAATCCGTCGCCGCGCCGAGCGTCGTGCGGAAGGCGCCGTTGTACCCGTAATCCCAACCGGTAAAGGCATGCGCCAAGCCCACGATTTCGCGCTGGGTGTAGGTATCGATCGGCGCGTCCTTGGAGTTGAGGATCAAAGTGCCGTCCGGCCAGAGACGATAGAGGCCGATCGAGAAGAGCTGCTTGATCTCGCGGGCGTAGTTCTCGTTCGGGATGCGTCCGATCGACAAATCCGGTTTGTCGTTCCGCAGCATGTCCAGGTAACGGCCCATCGCCGGAGTGAGCGTGGTGTCTTCGAGGATGTCGCGGAAGTTCCCGAACGCGTTGGTCGCGAGCTTATCGTAGAAGTAAGAGAGCGCGTCGGCGCGGTTATCGAGCGGGCCTTGCGCGGACACGACGTGGATCTGGCTGAGCGCAAAGGCGACGCGCTGGCGGAGTTGGTCCGGTCCCGTCACCGAGTTTCGCCACCATGCGTTGAACGTGAGCGATTCGTCGAACTGCGCGCCGCCGTTGGCGTCCGAGAGTTCCCTTGCGCGAACCTGCGGAAGCTGCACGGATGCGGGCCGGGTGAATTGGTCGTCGATCCATGCTTCATAGCTCGGCATCGCTTTCAGTTCGGCGATATCTGCGATGTTCGCGCCGAAGGTCGCCTGGTGCAGGAAGCGCGCGGCGCCAGCATCCGTGGTGTGATCATCTGTCCACGCTGGCGGCGCGGGCGGCGGAGTGAAGGTGCGCGATCCCACGGCCAGCGTATAGTTCCCGCGAATCTCGCCGGATGGGTAAAGCGCCGTGTGGAGATTGATGTAGGCCTTGCCTTGTTTGATGATCTCGCGAATGTCGGCCGCGGAAAGCGTGCCAACGGGGGCGATCGTCCATTTGTAGCTGCCGTCCGGCTGCAAGCCGTCGCCCGGATAAGCGGGAGTATCGATGTCGAACAGGATTGTGCTCGGGTGGCTGAGGTAAGGGTCGGCATGAATGTGCTGCGAGGTAATGGGACCGGTTAATCCGCTGTAGCTATACCTCATGTAGGCCACCGTTTCGTCCGCGCTCAGGCGCAGCGTCGAAGTGCCGACGCCGTTTGTGGCGGCGCCACCTTGCGAGAGCATTGTGGAAATGTAGAGCGTGCCGGGATTGGCCAGCGCGGGCGTTTCGAAATATGGGGAGAGCACCGGTCCTGGGATGACTTCGCTCGGAACCGTTCCACTTTGGCCAGGCTTGAGCCAGCCCACTGCCAGGTTGTCGCCAGCCCCGACGCCAGCCTTGTGCAGGATTTCGAAGTAGTAGCGTTGGCCGGCTTCGAGCGCGAGCCACGGGGATTTTCCACCGGCGCTCCAATTCAGCGGGGTGGTGCTGCCCGTGGCGATCGCGGCGCGGCGCACTTTATTTACCGGCTCGCTGTCATTGGAGATCCACAATTCCGCCGCGTCACTTGCGGAGATCCAGAAGTAGTAGTTCCCACTGAGTGGCGCCGTGATGTAGCCGCGGATGCGCGTGCCGTAGTCGTCACCGAAGTCCGTCGGCGTTTGCAGGCTGGTTAGCGTCGCAGTTCCGCTGGGCGGGAAATCAACTGGGATGGCGCCGACGCCATTACCGCCGATCCCGGTCCAGAACTCGCGGGTGACGTTCGCGCTGGTTTCGTCCACATGGAGATTGAGGATCGAAGTGCCCGTGCCCTTGGCATTGGTGACGGTGATGAGGATCTGGTAGTCGCCGCCTGCGCCCGTCGGCGGAGTTCCGCTGAGCACTCCGTTGTTTAGAGTCAGCCACGATGGATTTCCGCTGATGCTGATCGTCCCGCCATTGCTTCCCGAAATTGCGTAGGAGAATGCATCGCCCACCACGGCATTCCCCGTCGTGTCGCTCGTGACGTTGGCGCCGGCCAACGGTCCATTCGATGGATACAGCCGGTTCGAGGGAATGATCTGCTTGGGCTGGCTGGGGCTGTACCAGGAGAGCTGGCTCCGCGCGTAGCCCGTGTTCTCGTAATACTCGAGTTCGATGTCGTAGCGGACCCCGCCGACCATCGGGATCCGGACGTAACGCTCGTTGCCCATGGAAGACCAGTCCTTGAGCACCTTGTTCACGATCTCCACGCTGATGTTCCCGGTTCCAGTGGCGTATTTGCCCGTGCCGATATTGTAGGTGAAGGAGCTCGGAGTGGCTGCGGTAATAACGATGTCGCGATTGTCGCTGATCGTCATGTTGCCGCTGCTGGTGGCGTAGACGCCGGTGCCGAAATTCACGGTGAAGGTCGTCGCCGTTGCCGCAGTGACCGTATACTCGAGCGTGCCGAGCGGGTTGATCGTTCCGGTCGTCGGATCGAGTTGGACTTTGTCGCCGACCACGAATCCGCCGGGCGCGATATTTGTCAGCGGGGAATAGGTTACCACCGTGTCGCCCGTGGTGCCGTCGTAGGTGTAGGTCGCGCTGACGGCGTGATTGAGATTCCCGCTGGTGGGATCGATTCGCACGGTCTCTCCAACGGCGAAGCTGTTCGGCACGACCACGGCGCTAGAGTAGGTGACCACCACATCGCCCGTGGTGCCGTTATAGCTGTAGGTGCTGCCACCCGTGATCGTCGAAGGAGCGGTCTTCAGTGCTTGCGGTTGTCCATTGATGCGGAGCGCGCACCCGTCATCCGCTTGCACGACGAACGTGTATTCCTCCGTAAACTGCGGCTGCACCTGGCCGGTCCAGCGAGCCGAGAATGTTTCGGGTTGGATGACACCCGCGAGCGGCGTGCCTTCACCCCAGATGCCGTTGTTATTAACCGTCACTGCCGTATCGACTCCCACGCGGCCGGCGGGATCAGCAAATGTAGTGTTCGCGTAGCAGCGGTTGAAAACGCCGGTCGTCGTGCTCGCGGGCCGATTTTCGAGGAAGCAACCCTGACCTGCGGCGACATTGGCAGGGACGTTCGTTCCGGTAATCGCGACCGTGAAGGTATTC
>CBHXZU010000437.1:0-5675 GCA_966125105.1 uncultured Prosthecobacter sp. | reverse complement strand
GCCAGCACGTAAAAAAAACCTTGAGATACACAACATAATTCCCCGTAATCGCCCGCGTGCCGGGGGGAAACCCCTCGTAAAACACCAAACAACCAAGACCAGCTACATGAAACAACTCGCAACTGCATTGTTTGCCAGCCTCGCTACTGTCGCTTTCGCCGGACAACCGGTGGTGGAGAGCAGCAGCAAGAAGACTGTCATTCCTGAAGAGCCCTGCTTCGGTGAAACCGAACTTCAGCTCGACGTCTATGGCGCATTCGTCGGCCCGGATGGCGGCGTGCACCACGACGGATGGGGTGGCGGTATCGGCATCAACTACTACTTCAGCCGCTACGTCGGCATTGGGGTTGATGGAACTGTTACCGACAATGAAGGACCGGAATTGTGGCAGCTTCACGGCCACCTGCTCCTTCGCTGGCCGATCGACACTGGCAGCCTCTGCCTCGCTCCTTACCTGAAGCTCGGCGGCGGATATCAGCTCGACAGCCAGAATGATTGGTCCTACGGCGGCGGCGGCGGCGTTGAAGTGCGCCTCACTCCTCGCTTCGGCATCTTCGCTGAAGGTGGCTACTACTGGACCGAGAGCGACGACAACAACTACGCTCAGGCCAAGGCTGGCATCCGCTTCATCTTCTAAGGAGAGCGGAATCAGCTAACCGATAAACTTTGCGCCGTGGTCGAAAGACCACGGCGCTTTGTTTTTTTAGAATGGCAATTCGCAGAAAGTGCGAGCGGGGGGCGCGGAGCGGAGTTGAGGTCGGCAATGCGCACACGAGGGGAATTGCGCGTTGCATAGCTCTCATGGGTTCTATGAATCACATAGGACCGATGGGAGGCGCGCGCCCAGGGCAGATGGCGCGAAGAGGTCTCCGCGATCGGCTTAAGGCTCAGTAGCCTAGCTTTTGCAGTTCGCGGTCGAGCTGCGTTTGGAACTCCTCCACGTCTCCCGCTGGCGGGCGGTAACCTTGTTCCTCGGGCGAAACGCCGAGGCGCCCCATTTGATCCAGATACCACGCGGCGCGTTTGCCGTCGCTGAATGTCACTTTGCCGCTCACGATAGTGCCGGGACGCGCGAGCGTGTCGACAGTTAGCGAAACCTTGCCGCCACCCGCGCCTGCAGCATCATCCGGCCCAGCGAGAGGCGAGGGGGCCTGAGATGCAGTAGCAGCCGATGATTCTGTTTCGGGAGCCGGCTTGGGTGGCTCGGGCGCATCCTTCGGCATCACTTTCAAATCATCCGCGAGGAATCGGACATCCATGTATGTGAGCCGGATATCGAACTCTTCCGCGATCTTGTTTTGGATGTCCGAGAGTTTCGCCCCGTCGGCAATCCATGTGGCGACTTTCTGCTTCTGCTCGTCGGTCAAATTCATGGTGCCTATCCGTGCGAACTCCTCCGTTGCTGGCAAGCGCGTTCTTTAACGTCTTCCTGGCCTTTGCGTGATCTTCAGGCCGCGGGTTCTTCCGTCGTAACTTCGCCACCTTCTTGCAGGGCTTGCTCGAATGCGCGCCAGGCGAGCATCGCGCACTTCACACGCTGCGGGAACTTGCGCACTCCGCGAAGGAGAATGGCGTCGCCGAGCCCTTTCGTTTCAGGCTCGGAATCTCCGGTTACGAGTTGCTGGAAGTTGCGCAAGAGGCTCTGAGCCTCTTCGCGGCTTTTTCCTTTGAGCTTCAGCGTCATGAGCGAGGCGCTCGCCTGGCTGATGGCGCAACCCATGCCGGTGAACTTTAAATCGTCCACTTGCTGGGCCGCGCCAAACTTCACGTGCAGTTGGATCTCGTCGCCGCACGACGGATTGTCGCCGTGGACATGAACTGCATCGACAATTTCCCCGTAATTTCGCGGACGTTTGGAATGATCGAGAATGACCTGTTGATAGAGTTCTTCGAGGTCGGCGTTGTCTTCGTTCATCGGTCAAAAAACTTTCGGGCTGCGCGCATGATTTCGCCCATTTGCCCCACTTCCTCGGACGTGTTGTAGAAATAGAGACTCGCGCGGGTGGTGCCAGGCAGGCGGAGCTTTCGCATCAGCGGTTGGGTGCAATGATGTCCGCCGCGCAGGGCGAGGCCGCGCTGGTTTGCGTAAGTGGTCAGGTCGTGGGGATGCGCCCATTCGGCATGGAAGGCAACGAGGGCGCCGCGCGGTCCCGTGGGCCCGAGAATCCGAATGCCCGGGATGTCCTTGAGAATTGCCACGGCTTGCTCGGTCAGCGCTGAGTCGTGCTCGAAAATTGCGCTGCGCCCGATCGTTTCGAGATAGTCCACCGCTGCGCCGAGCCCGATCGCCCCGGCGATGTTGGGCGTGCCCGCTTCGAACTTCTGGGGCGCCGGTTTATAGGTGGCGCGCTCGTAGGTGACGCTCACGATCATCTCACCGCCGCCGTGAAATGGAGGCATGGCATTCAAAAGTTCCATGCGGCCCCAGAGCCCGCCGATTCCTGTGGGACCCGCCATTTTGTGGCCGGAGAATGCGAAGAAATCGCAACCGAGTTCCTGCACGTTGACCGGCAAGTGCCCGGCGGATTGCGCGCCGTCGACGAGGGTGAGCGCCCCCGCGGCCTTGGCCGCCTGGCATAACTCCCGGGCAGGATTGATCGTCCCGAGCGAATTGGAAATGTGCACGAAGGAGAAAAGCTTTACGCCTTCGAGCAGCGCCGGCGTGAATGCGAGTTTTCCCTCATCGTCAACCGGCACGAAGCGCAGGGTCGCGCCGGTCCGCTGGGCGAGAATCTGCCAGGGCACCAGGTTGCTGTGATGCTCCATTTCCGTGAGGAGGATGACGTCACCCTGGCGCAGGTTGCTCGCGCCCCACGCGTTTGCCACGAGGTTGATCGACTCCGTGGTGCCGCGGGTGAAGATGATTTCCTCGGGCTGCATGGCGCCGAGGTATCGCGCGATTTTGCTGCGGGCGGCCTCATAGGCCTCTGTTGCGCGCGAACTCAATTCATGCAGACCACGGTGCACGTTGGCGTGATCGTGCCGGTAATAACGGGAAATCGCATCGATCACCGCATTGGGCTTCTGAGAGCTTGCGGCGCTGTCGAAATAAATCAGGGGAACCCCGTGCACCTGTTGGTCCAGGACCGGGAAATCACCTCGTATTCGACTCCAATCGACCATCGTCATGGAATCACCATGTCACCCTCGCGGGAGGGATGCAACTGGACGTGAAGTGGCGAGCCGGGAAGCTGAGGTAGAATCGCCATGCCGAACGTTGTCTTACGGCTGTGCATGGCCGCAAACGGAGCAAAGTCGGCAACCCGTCTCAGACGGTAGATCTCCGCAAGCCGCGACGGAATCACGTTTCGAATTCTCAAGTGGGGCGGCGCATGGCAGGCCGCATCCCTGGTTGCCGGCTTCTACAACGTCAGTCGCGCGGTCTGGCTGCCGGTTACGATCTGCTCGTTGGGAACACGCGCCGCGGGCAATCGCAGCTCGAAACGAGTCCAACCGGCCTCGCTCGGAAGCAGCACGATCTCTCCTTTATGCGCGCGGGCGATTTCCCGGCAGATGCTCAGGCCAAGTCCCTGTCCTCCGCGGCTCCGGTCGCGGGAGCGTTCGGCGCGATGGAAGCGATCAAAGATGCGCGCGCGATCGTCTTCGCTGATCCCTGGCCCTGTATTGGCGATGCTGAAAATGACATTCTCAGGGGTCACGCGGAGCTCCGCCCGAATCTCTCCATTCGGCTCGTTGTACTTGATCGCGTTGTCGAATAGGTTGAGCAGGATCTGGCGCGCGAATTGTGGCTCCGCCCGCACGATCGCGCCTTTGGCGAAGTTCACGTGCAGCTTGATCTCTCGGGGCGTAGCGAGGATTTCGACGTCTTCCATCAATTCCTCGAGCATCTCGTTGAGGTCGATCGGCTGCAGATCGAGTTTCAGTTTTCCGGCGTCGGCCTGTGACAGCAGCAGTAAGCCTTCCACGATGTGAACCAGGCGGCCGGTTTCCTCCTGCAGGTTGAGCATGGTCCGCTCTTGCACCGGGGTAAGTTGGCCGGAGCGCAGAGATGCCTCGATCTCGCCCCGGATGATGGTGAGCGGAGTCTTTAGTTCATGCGACGCGTCTGCGCTGAACCGCCGTGCCTGCTCGTAACTCTGCTGAATGCGCTCGATCATGGCATTCAGAACGTCGGTCAAATGCCGGATCTCATCGTTCGTGCGTGGGGAGGGCAGACGCTGGCCACTGCGTTCGGCGGTGATTCGCTCGGCAGCCGCGGCAATTTCCTCCACTGGACTCAGTGCTTTGCGAGAAAGCCAGCTGCCTCCGAGGGCGATGAGGAGGAGCGTGACTGGCAGTAAGATCGCATAGCTCGTCCACAGCGTTCTCTCAACGTGGTCGATTGGTCCCAGGTTCGCGGCAATCGATACCCTCACCCCATCGTGAGTGGTTTGCAGCAGCCGCATTTCTGTTTCACCGAATTCGAGCGTGTAAGGCACCCCGTCCTGGGATTTGGGAAGCACGCCGGTGGGGCCAAGGTTGCGCGAGCGGAAGACGATCTCGCCCGGTGGCTGCTCGACCTGGAAGACATAAAGACTGCCAATCGCGCCGAAGAGTTGGCGAACTTCGACGTCATTGTTCCAGTTCATGGGATCGGGCCGATTTTCCAGGGATTCGAAAAATCCCGCGGTTTCACTTCGAAGCACCCCGTCCAAATGGGCAAGGCCAGTGTGGTGAATTCGAAGCCCAAGAACCCCGCCAAAAACCAAAAGCGCCACACCGCCGACCATCACGGCCCAGAGCGTGACCTTAAGGCGTAGTGGCCAGTTTTTCACTCGGACTTGATGCAGTAACCGACGCCCCGGACGGTCTGAATCATCTTGATGTCCTCGCCGTCGTCGATTTTGCGCCGCAGACGCTGGATGTAGACGTCCACGAGATTCGTTCCGGGGTCGAAATGATATTCCCAGACGCGCTCGATGATCTGCGTCCGGGTCAGGACCTGCCCCGGGGAGCGCATGAGGTATTCGAGCAGGCGAAACTCACGAGCGGTCAGCTCAATCTTCCTCGATCCGCGGGTGACTTCGCGGGAGACGAGGTTCATCGCCAGGTCGCCTACTTTATAGAGGCTGATGTTCTCGCCGGTGACCCGGCGCATCAGCGCGCGCAGCCTGGCGACCAATTCATCCATGGCGAAAGGCTTGGCCATGTAGTCGTCCGCGCCAGTGTTCAACCCCTCCACCCGCTCGCTCACTTCTCCGCGAGCAGTGAGGACCATTACGGGCGTCGTGATTTTGCGATCGCGCAACGTGCGCAGGACGCTCAGGCCATCCCGGCCGGGAAGCATCATATCGAGCACGATGGCGTCGTAGGGTTCGGAACTTGCCCGGGTGAGGCCCTCATTTCCATCGTGCGTGAGGTCGACAGCGTAGCCCTGCTCGCGCAGACCTTTCTGGAGGAGGGTGGCGATCTTTTTTTCGTCTTCGATTACGAGCAGTTTCATGGGTAACGGGATGACCGCTTCGCGTATCAGCTATTGCAGAGAATGTAATGAACAGAATGTTAAAGCCAGCGTGACGTTTTGCTAATCGCGCGCGGGGCCGAAGTTTCTTACGCCGACGCTAAACTTTCTCTGTCAACGTGGCAGTGCGTTTGCTAAGCCGAAATTCCTTCATGAAAGTCGCTGCTGCTCTCGCGCTCGCCTTTGGTCTCCCCGCAACCACTTTTGCGCTCGG
>CBHXZU010000436.1:0-5677 GCA_966125105.1 uncultured Prosthecobacter sp. | reverse complement strand
CACCAGCATGAATGTGAAGGACGGCGCCACGCTCGGCGGCACGGGAACCATCTCCGGCGCCGCGGTGAAGATTGCTGAGGGCGGGGTGTTCGATCCGTCTGGAGACATCACCTTTGCGCTCGGAACGAGCAGCCTCGATCTGTCGGCTACGGCCTTTGGCGGGTTGCGCTTCAGCCTCGGGAATGGCGGCGACCGTGTCGTGCTGGCCACCGGAACCTTGTCCCTCGGCCGTGAGTTTTCATTCAGTGATTTCTCATTCGCAGACGCCGGCAGCTTCGCCCCGGGTTCGTATGTGCTGTTCGACACGAGTGCGGACATCCTCGGCGATCTCGGAACCACGAGCGGAACAGTCCTCGGCCTCGGCGCGACGCTCTCCTTCGCAAACGGGGCGAATGGTCGCGACGACCTGATCCTCACCGCGGTGCCGGAGCCGGCGTCCGCATTCCTGCTGCTCAGTGGCCTGGGCTTCCTCGCCGGTGCGCGCCGCCGGGGCCAACGCCGCGCGTAATCCCTGTCCCACTCACTTCACTCAAAGCTATTATTCCATTACCACCATGAACCGATTCTCTCGTTTCGTTCTTCCCGCCGTCGCCCTGTCTGCCGCGTGCGCCTCGGCCATCGCTGCGCAGAGTGGCAAGCCCAACATCCTCCTGATCGTCGCGGACGACCTCGGCTGGGGCGAGCTCACGGTGCAGGGCTTCACGAAGGAGATCCCCACGCCCAATATCGATTCGATCGCGAACAACGGCACCCGCTTCACCAGCGGATACGTGAGCGGCCCCTATTGCAGCCCGACGCGCGCGGGCTTGCTGACCGGCCGCTACCAGCAGCGGTTCGGACATGAGTTCAATCCGGGCCCCGCGCAATCGGCGGAGACCGCGGTGGGACTGCCACTCAGCGAAAAGACGCTCGCGGACCGGCTGAAGCCCGCCGGGTACGCGACCGGGTGGTTTGGCAAATCGCACCTGGGCTATGAACCGCAGTTCCATCCGCTGAAGCGCGGGTTCGACCAGTTCTTCGGCTTCCTCGGCGGGGCGCACAGTTACCTCAATGCGGGCGCCGATGCGCGCAACGTCATTCAACGCGGAACCGAGCCGGTGAAGCAAATCGGATACACGACGGATGCATTTGCCACGGAGGCGTCGAAGTTCATCGAGGAGAAGAAGAGCGAGCCGTGGTTCGTCTACCTGCCGTTCAACGCGGTGCACGGTCCGCTCGAGGCGACGCAGAAGTACGTCGATCGTTTCAAGAACATCACCGACCCGAAACGGCAGGAGTTCGCGGCGATGCTCTCCGCGCTCGACGACAATGTGGGCAACGTCCTCGCGAAGCTCCGTGAGACCGGGCAGGAAGAAAACACGCTCGTGTTCTTCATCAGCGACAACGGCGGACCCACTCCGTCGACGACCTCAGGCAATGGCCCGCTCCGTGGCTACAAAGCGCAGACATGGGAAGGCGGCGTCCGCGTTGCCTGGTTCGCGCAATGGAAGGGCAAAATCCCCGCGGGCAAGGTGGATGATCGCCCGGTGATCCAACTCGATATTCCCGCGACCGCGCTCGCGGCGGCCGGCGTGGAGTCGCAGCCGGATTGGAAGATCGAAGGCGTGAATCTGCTGCCTTACCTCACCGGCGAAAAGACCGGCGCGCCGCATGACGCCCTCTACTGGCGCTTCGGTCAGCAGCTCGCGATCCGGCAGGGCGAGTGGAAGCTGGTGAAAGCCCCCGGTGCCGGCGCCGAGCAGGGACGTGCCGGCAAAGCGACGACGGAAGGCGCGCATCTCTACAACCTCGCGCAGGATATCGGCGAGAAGACGAACCTCGCCGACAAAGAACCGGAGAAGGTGAAGGACCTCGCGGCCGCGTGGGCGAAATGGGATGAAAGCAACGTCCCCGCGAAATGGCGGCAAGGCGCAAAGGCCGGAGCGCGCCAGGTCGCGCGGAGCGATGCGGCAAAGCCGGCGACCGATGCTGGTTCGCCTGCACCAGCCGCCGCGACGAGTGACGCAACGGCCGAACCTCCGCAGGTGGCGAACCGTGGATTCGTGGTCACGGCGCAAGTGGAGTCGACCGGCCCGAATGGCGTGATCGTCGCGCAGGGAGGAAAGGCGAACGGTTACGCGCTGCTGCTGCAGGACGGAAAGCTAGCCTTTGTTGTGAGAACAGGCGGCGAACTAACCACCACTGCCGCGGAGCAGGCGCTCCCAGCCGGCAGCCACAAAGTGCAAGCGCGAGTCGCAGCCGATGGAAAAGTGACGCTGTCCGTGGACGGCGCCGAAGTCGCAAACGGCAAACCCGCCGCGCTCATCAAGCGCCAGCCAAAAGAAGGCCTCACGATCGGCAGCGATGGAAAAGCACCCGTCGGCGACTACGAAGCCCCGCACGCGCTGTCCGGGAAGGTGGAGAATGTGAAGGTGGAACCGTTGTAGCGGGTGTTGAGGCGCTCGATCTACGCCTCAGTTGGTGCCGAGATCGAAGAACGCATCGACAGTGACATTGCCGTCTTCAGCGAACGTAAGAAGCGCTTGAGCGTGGAAATCCGGGGTCTCATTGCCGATGGAACAGGTGCCTTCGATTGCGACGAGCAGGCGATTCCTGCTCGTCCATTCGCGTGGCTCCACAGCGGTGACACTCACCTCACGGTGGGAATTAAACGCGCGGACGGCGTGCGATTCCAGATCCGGAAGGCTCATCGGAAGGATACCGGAATCGCTCACTTGAAAGTAAAAATACTCAACGAGGATTGATCCGGCGGAGACTGGCGCCGCAAGCACAACGAACTTGGAATCTGGATGCCAGATCGCTCCCCAGCCGCCCGAGCCTTCTATGCGGTTCTCGACGGCGAGTGGGCCTGATTTCGTGGTAAGCGAAAGTTTGCGTCCCACAAAGTTTCCGGCCTTGTGATCGAACAAGCGCGCAAGATGGATGGGACCATGTTCTCCGGGGGCCCAGCCATCTCTCTTGCCATCCAGGCTGATGGATAAGCGTCCTCCTGGACTCTTCGTGCGCGCGGAAATGAAAGAGGAAAGATCGTCGGCGAAACAAGTGAACGCCGAAGACCAGATGAGTAAGAACAGCAGCTTTTTTAGGAGTGTCATCAGCGTTGATTTTGACGATCGCGCCAGTGCTGTGCCGATCATCTTCCGGTTCGGTTTCCGTATATTTCCCTCTCTTCGCCTGGAGGCAAGCGGCGTGTTACGGCCAACCCGATCTGGCGATCGCGAAACCGGCTACTCGTATTGCCAGGAGATCTCGTGCTCGTAGCCGGGATCGAGCGCGAGCAGCTTGAAAGCAAGGATGCTGTGGTCCTTTGCCAGGTATTGGTTCGCGAAGCGTTTGTCCTCCGCTGTGTCAGGCTGCTCTTTCTTAAACCGGATGTAGCGGAAGTTCCCATACTTGCGGCCCTTCGGCATCAAGACCCACTGCGAGAACTCGGCCGTGGCCGCTTCAATGGAAAACCCCATGCCCGTGGCCGATTCGGTCCCGCGCAGGAAAAGGCCGGGCGATTGTAGCTCGACCATGAGGTCCATTGGCACTCCGGTCGGGGCCTTCGTGAAATCGAAAACCGCATCCCAGCGATACCTCTTTCCATCGGCCAGCAGCGTTTTCACCACCTTCGCTGGAAGCGCCTGGGTCGGGAAGCGCACTTCCCCCTCGGCGCCGGCCAGAATTAGTCGCGCGGCAAACGGAGTGCCGGTCTGGTGTTCGGGTAGTTTGACGACAGAGAGGCGCCGATAGGTGTAAACTCTCGATTGTGAATTCGCAGTCCCCACGGTTGCAGGACTCCAGGCACGCAGGTCGGTGATGCGGGAATCAGAGAGCACTTTGAATCCCGCCGTATCCGGTGAGCTGATCACGCGGCCTTCCTCCACGGCGACGCCTTTCCACGGCTTCATCGGTTCCTCATCGAGCATGCGGTCCAGCTGCGCCAGGTCCGGGCTGCCCTGCGCGTAGGACAGCGTGAGATTGTTCAGCCGAACAGCGCGCTTGTATGCGCGATACGAAGCGAAAGGCAGCACGAGCAGGATGGGGACGAGGATCGGAACGTAGACATAAGTGATCCAATCGCGGCGATCGAAGAAACGACTCCAGATTCGCCGGGAGGCCGAGGCTTGGAGAGCCCTTGCGTCAGACGTGATTGCGGTCTTCTCCCGGCGCGGAGGAGGGACAGCCGTCGCAGGTTCGACCGCGGCCGGAGGCACGGTGTTGCTGGATTTTGTATCCGGCTCCCATGGCGCTCCGCTCGGAAGATCCGCGCCAAATAGATCGGGTCGAGCGCGGCAGACGCTCCGCCCAACGCAATAGCCGTGACGGACGAGAGCGCTGATCTCAAGCGGCGTAAACCGATCGAGGTCGGTCCGAATCCCGGCGAGATGCCGCTGAATCTCCGGCTGGGGCGCGGTCGAATCTTCCGAGGGATCGATCACGTTTGACACGCGGGCGAGCACGAACTCGCTCGAACTCCGAAACGCCTCATTCTCCATTTGCCAGACGCGGTTCATCAAGATGTCGCTGGCGCGCAGGGCGCCGCGGATCAGCCCGCCGCCGTAATTCTGCAGCACTTTCATTTCGCGGCCGACATCGCTGACAATTACGCAATCGAGGCTGCTGTTCAGGCGTGTGAAGCACCCTTTCCCTGTCGCCTCGCGATAGGCTGCGTCCAACAGGTGGCGGTTCAGCCAGAATTGATCGCCCGCATTGATGTTCTGCACGCCCGTTCGGTTCTTCTTCAGAAAGTCTGACGCTACGGGGTCGGAAAGTTTGAGATCGGCGAAGAGCGGCTCGTGCTGGAACTGGTAGTGGCTCAGCACGTCCCGGAGGCGGGATAGAATCTGGTCGACGGAATTGCTCTTTTTTTCCCCGAGGTCGGCATCCGTCTCGGCCGAGGACGTGAAGTGGTCCGGATGCTTTAGCGCTTCTTCCAGCGCGATCGCCAGGCGATGCAATGGCGTATCGTTACCGGAGCGCTCAGCTTCGGCGAGGATCTCTGCCAGGCGCCGCAGGACTGTGCTTTCTGGCGAGACACTGGCCGCGCGCAGGGTGTCGAAGGCCGCCTGGCAATCCAGGAGATCGCTTCGAGAGAGCGGTTCATCGACGAGGATTTGCCGCTCGAGGAACCGGAACATGCGGACACCCAGGTTATCGTAAACACCTCCATCCGTGTACGCCTGGCGGCCGAAATCGCCCGCCGTCGCGCCGACATCTGCGCCGGTGAGTTCCAGCGGCGGGAAGAAGCCGGGAAATGCAGAGGACGCGGCGACCGCCATGGCGACGGTGGCCAAGCCGGCGTCGATCTGTTGCAGGCGAACTCCATCGCGGGGATGACTTCGCGCCATGAGGAGCCCGCCGCGGTGGAACGAACACAGGCAACCTTCGCTCAGGTTGGTTGCGAGCAGGTGGAGCTTCGGACTCTCCGGGAGTTCGAAAAGACTGACGTCGCCATAGAGGTGCTTCCGGTAGTGGCTCTCCAGCATGCCGGCGCGGGTCAACTTGCGGTTGGCCTTTCCGATCAGGCGTTGCACCCAAGCCGCAGGGATGCTGAGTGGAAAACGACGCAGAATGCGGTTGCGAATGTCGAGTTGAATGAAGGCCAGGAGTTCTGCCGCTGCGTCGTCGAAGTCCTTTTCGCTCCCATTGTACCGATTCCAGTTCAGAACGAGGTGCGCCGCCATGATGCTGC
>CBHXZU010000435.1:0-5677 GCA_966125105.1 uncultured Prosthecobacter sp. | reverse complement strand
AGGATACCTTGCTGGAATCCACCCTCAAACGGCTCGAGGGCCTCACGCCGAAGCAAAATATCCTCATCCTCACGAACTCGGATCAGGAAGCCGCAGTGCGCAAGGCTGCGAAATCGGTGCCGCCGGAGAACATCATCGCCGAACCAGCCAAGCGCGACACTGCCGCGGCGATCGCCCTTGGCGTCGGATTGATCGCCGAGCGCGACCCGCACGCGACGATGGTCGTGCTGCCAGCGGATCACCTCATCCAGGACGCGAACGGCTTTCAAAAGACGCTTCGCACAGCAGTCGCTGCGGCCCGGCAATCGGGCGAACTCGTCACGATCGGCATCCAGCCGACGTGGGCGTGTCCCGGGTTTGGCTACGTTGAAATGGGGCCGGCCATGCGCATAAAAGGCGATGACGACGGACCAGCTGTCTACGAGGTGAAGCGCTTCCGCGAGAAGCCCAACGCGGAACTGGCTGAACAGTTCCTGCGCCAGGGAAACTTCCGGTGGAATGCGGGCATGTTCATCTGGACGATCCCGGCTATTCTCTCGGCGCTGCGTCGTCACGCGCCTGAACTTGCCGCTTTTGTCTCGCGGCTGCATGCCGGCGAAGACGTGCCGAAGCTTTTGCGCGAGCAATTCCCGGCGTTGCCGAAGATCTCCATCGACTACGCCGTGATGGAGCGCGCGGCCCGTGTGCTGATGGTGGAAAGCGCGTTCGATTGGGATGACGTGGGCAGTTGGACCGCCATCGCGAAGTATCTTCCCGAACGCAGTCCCACGAACGTGGGGAACTCCGATCTCACCACGGTGGACTCGCATGGAAACCTCGTCTTTACCTCCACGAAGCGGCGCATCGCGCTGCTCGGCGTGAACGATCTGATCGTAGTGGATACGCCCGATGCGGTCCTCGTTTGCCATCGACACGAGGCCGAAAAGATCAAGCACCTCGTGGCCAAAGTACCGCCGGAGTTGCAATGAGCCGCGCCCTCGGAATCGACCACGGCGACGCCCGCTTCGGCGTAGCCATTTCCGATGAACTCGGCATGCTTGCGCATCCGCTCGAGACGATCGTCGTGAAAGAAACGGAGCCCGTTCGGCGCATCGTGGAAATCGTCGGCGAGAAAGGGATCGCAACGATCGTCCTCGGGCTGCCGAAAAACATGGATGGCAGCTCGGGACCGGCCACGGAAAAGGTGCGCGCCTTTGCAGAACAGCTGCGCGCGCAATTGCCGGCGTGCAAAGTGATCCTGTGGGACGAACGGCTCACGACGGTTGCGGCGCAGAAATCGCTCCAGGCCGCTGGGCGCACCGCAAAGCAAAGCCGCTCGGTGATCGATCAAGCCGCGGCGCAACTCATTCTGCAAGGGTGGCTCGATTCGCAGAGCATGGCGCTGTAGTCACCGAGCGCCTGAAGCTCGTCGTGGCTTACGATGGCCGCCCTTTTGCGGGCTGGCAGAGCCAGGCTGGCGGCGGCGCGGTGCAGGATCACCTCGAAACCGCTCTCACGAAGATTGCCGGCGCGCCGGTGCGCGTGCACGGCTCCGGCCGCACCGACGCGGGAGTGCATGCGCTCGGTCAGATTGCTCATGCAGACGTTCCTCCCGGGAAGCACGAGCTGAAAACGTGGCTCTCCGCCGCAAACGCGAATCTCCCATTTGAGATCCGCGTGATCGATGTGAAGCGTGTTCCCGGCGGGCGGGATGGATTCCACGCGCGCTACTCCGCCACAGGCAAGCGCTACGAATACCGCATCTGGAACGCCTCGTGGCTTCATCCTCTCGAAATCGGGCGCGCGTGGCATGTGCCGCAAAGGCTCGACATCGAACTGATGAACGCCGCCGCGAAGCGCCTGATCGGTCGCCACGATTTCGCAGGCTTCGCGGCAAATCGCGGAAAGGAGGAGCCCGATACCACGCGAACCATCCGCGAGATCCGCATCCGCAAAAAAGGCCCGCTGATCACATTCCGCTTCGAAGGCGACGGCTTTCTCTACAAGATGGTGCGACTGCTCACGGGAACGCTGGTTCGGGTTGGACAAGGAAAAGCCACGGCGCACTTCATCGACGAACTTCTCGCCGCAAAAGGAAGGAAGAAGACGCAGTTCGCCGCTCCGGCGGAAGGGCTCTACTTGGCGAAGGTCTTCTACAAGTCGAAGCGCTGATCAACGATGCGTCGGGCCGTTGGCCCTCAATGCATTTTATTAAACCGTACCCAGCGCGATGCACCACTGCCATTAAGTTGAGGAAAACGGCAGGTCAAAAAGTCTGTCATCCTGACCGAGTGTAACGAGGAGAGCCGTAGCGGACAGCCGAAGGCAACGACCCCGGGCCGCTCGCGAGGATTCCATTAATTTCAGAACTCCCGCTGCGAATTCCAAAGTAGAACGATACCCTACAGCCAACGTCGGGTAATAATGCCGATCGTGAATGGCTCGGGGTCCTTCACTGCGGGCTCGTTCCTCGCCGCTCCGTTCAGGATGACCCACTTTTTCATGCGGATCAGCCTCGCTACTTAATGGCAGTGGCGCGATGCACTGGGCTGGTATGCGATCCGGCCTTCGGCCCTCAAAGCATTACGCGCGAATGCAACGCGGCTTTCAGGATGAGCGTCGCTTAGAGCCCCTCGATCTTGGTGCCGCCTTTGGACGCTGCCGGCGGAATCTCGGGCGCGGGCTGGCCGACACCTTTCGGACGGACAACGATCGCGAAACGCTCATAAGAGAATTGCACGCCCCCGAGCTCGCCCACGTAGCGCAGCGCTTCCGTGAAAGGAACGTTCTGCAGGTTCAGCGTAATCTTCGCAGCCTTCTGCGTTTCATCCAATTGGGCGACAAAGTTGATCGCCACTTTTCCTGCGGCCACCTGGTTTCCTTTTTGCCGCAGAAAGTCGAGCACCTCACCGAGTGATGCTTCGCGCAAATCCAGGCGGGGCAAGATCACCTGCGCGAGAGCCGCTTGTGTAGCGTTCGCGGGATTCTTGTTGGCGGGATCCGCAGCTTGCTCGGCGATGATTCGGCGCAAGTACAGGGTCGCCGTGCGGTTATCCGGTTCCAATCGACGCACGAGTTCGAACTTCTCTTTCGCCGCAGCGGTGTCGCCTTTCACGTATGCGCGTTGCGCTTCAGCAAGAATATCGCTGACCGCTTGGCCGCAAGCGGATGTGGTAATGAGAGCGAGGAGCGCGGCGGCAAGGAGGTTCGTGGGAGCTTTCATATTAACGTCACGATGCGCGAGCCACGGTGTCTCGCAACCGAACTTGTTGTTAGATGGCACGGCCGTTAGGCGCGCAATTCGAGATCCGTCTTGCGACTCCAGATCCCGAAGTGATGCATGGCTTCGATGAAGCCCGCGCTCGCGTGCCCCGTCGCAAGATAACCGCCCGCTGCTTTCACCGCGAACTTCACCTCGTCGCACGAATTACCGGGGCAGCAGAGCATTCCGGCGAAACGGCAATCGAGCATTGGAAGATCGTTGTGGTGATCACCCGTCGCGAGGACGTGCTTCGAATCGATCCCAAGGTGCCGCGCCACTTCGCCGAGCGCGCTGCCTTTGCTGTAATCGTTGTGGCAAAAGCGCACGTAGATCGTGTTGCGCTGGAAATTGAAGAGCGGCAGCCGCTCGCGCAATTGCGTGAGAAACTTCACCACGCGATCCATGTCGGCATTTGTGCGTGTCACTGCACCGACGAATCGGCCGCGGTCGTAAATCGTCTGCGCGCCGTCGATGCGCTCAAGAAAGAGAAGGATCTCCGCGAGCAGCGGCGCCGCCAGGCGGAACAGCTCCGCGTGATCCGTCTCTGCCTGCCGGTTCCAATCGCCGAGCGGTTCCCAGCCGCCTTTCCGCGTGCGCCGGTAAATGTCGCGCTCTTCCACCACGGCGAAGTCCGGCTCGAGCGGAAATCGAAACTCACGAAAACCATCCTCGAGATGCCCGAGCGAGCGCCCGGTATTCACTGCCCAATGGACCCCTTGCTTGCGCAAATCCTGCAGCGCCAGGAACAAGTCCGGGTGCACCGCGGGTTTGGTGTCGTGATTGACAAGAGTTCCGTCGAAGTCAGTGCTTAGCAGTCGAATCATGAGTCGAAAGAAGGCAGTTGAGCGCGGGCCTTGTGGCGGCTTTCCTACGTTTGGCCGCGCGCCTGATTGCCTTCGGCCGACACCTTTGACCTTGAACCGGCAAGTCTCAACCAAAACATGAAAAGCGCCTACGAACTCGCCATGGAGCGCCTGCAGAAGCAGGCGCCGACCCAACAGCTTACGGAAGATCAGAAAGCGCAGATCGCCGAGCTGGATAACGTCTACAAAGCGAAGAAGGCCGAGCGTGAGGTTTTCCTCCGCGGGGAAATCGCCAAGTCCCAGGCCAAGGGAGAGTTGGTCGATGCGGACGAACTCGCGCAACAGCTTGCCCGCGACCTCCGCCGGCTCGACGACGAGTTGGAATCGAAGAAGGAGAAAGTGCGGAACGGCAAATGAGCCGACCGCGCCCCGACACCGCGACAGGCGAACTGTTTGCGGAGATTTCGGTTGCCGCACCGACCAGCCACGTGAGCGAGGCCGCATGCGACGCTGCAAAAACGGTCTTCGACCTCCACTTGGGAGACTGCGTCGCGGGAATGGCCACGCTGCCGGCGGATTCCGTGGACGTGGTCGTGACCTCGCCGCCTTACAATCTCGGTATCCGCTACCGAAGCCACGACGACACCGCGCCGCGGGAAGAATACCTGGCGTGGAGTGAGCAATGGACGTCCGAGGTGCGCCGAGTGTTAAAGCCGAACGGCTCCTTCTTTCTTAATATCGGGGCGGCGCCGGCGAATCCTTGGTTACCGCACGAACTGGTGCTTCGCCTCCGCCCGCAGTTCGTGCTGCAAAACACACTGCATTGGATCAAGTCGATCACGGTGAAGCCTCGAGACGGCGATGAGATTTCCGTCGGGCATTTCAAGCCGCTCCAAGGCCGGCGCTTCGTGAACGACTGCCACGAATACATCTTTCATCTCACCAAGAGCGATGAAGGCGTGGCGCTCGACCGCACGGCGATTGGCGTCGAATACGCGGACAAGAGCAACATCGCGCGCTGGGGTCACACAGGCGGAAAGGACAAGCGCTGCCGGGGAAACAATTGGTTCATCCCCTACAAGACGATCATGGATCGCAACGCGCAGCGCCCTCATCCCGCGACATTCCCCTCGCAGCTTGCGGAATGGTGCATTCGGCTCCATGGCGTGCAGCCGGACCTCACGGTGATGGATCCTTTCTTCGGCCTCGGTCACACCGGCGAAGGCGCGAGGAATGCCGGCGCAGCGCGATGCGTCGGATTTGAATTGGACGAATACTACCTCTCGGAAGCGAAGAAGAGGCTTGGAGTTCCGTAAATACTCGGGAGTCCAAGCTGCGCCGCGGCCGGCAATGCGGATCCCAAAGCGACGATCGCGATTACTGTCGCGTGACGCTTCTGCGGAGACTCAATCTTGCAGGAGCGGCTTAACTTTGATGCAAGTTCCTGCTGCCGCGTGTTCTATGCAATTTTCGCAGGGCGGTCTGCGCATTGCGCAGGGCGGTCTGCGCATTGCGCAGGGCGGTCTGCGCATTGCGCAGGGCGATCTGCGCATCACGCAGGGTGATCTGCGCATCGCACAGGGTGATCTGCGCATCGCACAGGGTGATCTGCGCATCGCACAGGGTGATCTGC
>CBHXZU010000434.1:0-5681 GCA_966125105.1 uncultured Prosthecobacter sp. | reverse complement strand
GGTGAAAAGTGGACGCGCTCCGCCAATGAAAATGCGCCGCTTACCTGCGTCTTTGGCAACGGCGTCTTTGTCGGCACTCGATGGAAAGGCCGCATATTCAAGTCCGCCGATGCAATCGTTTGGAAGGAAGTGCACAAGTGCCCCAACCACATCGAAAGCGTCACTTTCGGAGGTAAATAGGGATAAAGAAGGAGGGACCGTCGAAGCTGCGTGGCGCAGATTCCTCCTAAGGCGACGAGCGTATCCAGCCTTGCGCTTGGGGTAGCGTCCGCGAGTCCTTGCCGTAGTTCGCGGGCTACCCTCATTCACCCAGACCGCGCCAATGACCTCCGAGCCTTCCGCCACCGCGCCAGCAAAACACCGCGAACCAGGCGCTCTTCCAGCATTTGAGCCTCCGCCACTGGGGCGTAAACCCAGCAGCCGCCTGGTATCCCTCGATGCTTATCGCGGCTTTGTCATGCTCCTCATGATTTCGGCCGGCCTTGGCATCACGAAGGTCGCCCAGTCTTTTCCCGGCGATTGGTTGTGGAGCGCGGCGGCGTATCAAACGGATCACGCCGCGTGGCGCGGCTGCTCGCTGTGGGATCTCATCCAGCCCTCTTTCATGTTTATCGTGGGCGTGGCGGTCCCCTACTCCCTTGCTGCGCGAAGCACTGCGGGGCAGCCATTCTGGAAACTCTTCGCCCATGCCGTCTGGCGATCGTTTGCCTTGGTGCTCCTCGGCCTGTTCCTCGCATCGACGGGGAACAAGATGACCAACTTCAGCTTCGCCATCGTGCTCGCGCAAATCGGTCTCGGTTATCCATTCCTTTGGCTGCTCGCCTGGACGAAACCCCGCGCGCAATGGATCTCCGTCGCTGTGATCCTCGTCGGTTACTGGGCCGCCTTCGCGCTCCATCCAGTCGCCGGGCCCGAGTTCAATTTCCAGCAGGTCGGAGTGCCCGCGAACTGGAACTTTTTCCAAGGCTTCGAAGCGCACTGGCAGAAGAATGCGAACTTTGCCTCCGCGGTCGACCAGTGGTTCCTCAACCTCTTCCCGCAAGAGAAGCCCTTCGTCTTCAACGCTGGCGGCTACCAGACTCTCAACTTCGTTCCCGCGCTCGCCACGATGGTAATTGGCCTCATCACCGGCGGCATGCTGCGGAGCGAGCGAACCAACCGGGAAAAACTCCGGTGGCTCGTGGTCGCAGGAGTTGCATGCCTCGCCATCGGTTTCGTGATCGACGCGCTTGGCATCTGCCCGCTGGTAAAACGCATCTGGACGCCATCCTTCGCGGTCTTCAGCGCGGGCTGGGCGCTTTTGCTCCTCGCAGCGTTCTACGGTGTGATCGAAATGAAAGGCTACAAGCGTTGGGCGTTCCCCTTCGTTGTCGCCGGCATGAACTCCATCGCGCTCTACTGCATGTCCATGCTGCTCAAGCCATGGATCCGCGAGCGCGCCAAGCTCCACGCAGGCCAGGATATCTTCGAGCGTCCCTTCGGCCCAACCTACGTGCCGATGGTGGAAGCCGCCACGATCCTCGTCGTCCTCTGGCTGATCGCGTTTTGGATGTACCGGCGGAAGATCTTTCTGAAGATCTGAGCGCCACGTGCGTTTAATACGTTTTTTACAGTCCGAATGCGGTATCTCGTTCGACGCACGAAAAGCCGGTCATCCTGACGAGGCACGAGGAAGGACCCCGAACCATTCACGATAACCTCGTCGTCGGCGAAATCTTCGTGGTGGATGGCTCGGGGTCCTTCTCCTCGTTACACTCGGTCAGGATGAACCGCTTTTCGTGCAGTTTGACCGTGAAAATCAGATAAGGGCGGCGCTACGTCCCTCGCTTTGCCCTGGGCTGGCTTGTAGTTGGGCCTACCGCCCGCCGCGACATTCGCTTGTGCAACGAAGGCCTCCACGTTCCGACCACCTAGGGATAAAAGGCCTCTGACGGTGCCGCCCTGCCGCTCGCTAAAACGTAAACTCATCCTGCGCTCGCGATTGCCTGCGCGGACGGCTGCGCTTCGGAATCGTCCAGCTTCCGATGAAACTCTCGAGTTCCTTCAGGTGCTGCTCGCGCGCCGCGATATCGCGCTCCAGTTGCTTGCGCAGCTTCCCCTCGAGCGGAGCGCGATTCGTGTTGCGCGCAAAGTCCCAGGCCATCTCACGCTTCGCCCCGCTGAGCGTGCGCAGCAACGCGTGGAGCGAACTGCGAATCTCCTTCAGCACGGCCAACATCTGGCTGACCGTCGTCTGCTCGCCAACGCTCTCCGCCTGCATATCGGTAAAGGCGAGCAGCATCTCCAGGCGTTCTACGTTTCCCGTGGCATAAGCTTCCTGAACATCGTGCCATAAAGCGGAGACGTCTGGATCCGAATCCGCTCGCATGTCGGGATGCAGTCGCCGCACGAGGATGCGATAGAGCTCCTTGAGCCTCGATGGCCCGCCCCTCTCTTCCGCCGCGGCCGATTCCCGATTCGGAAGCGCCTCCTGTTCACGCTCCCAGTGCTCCTGTTGTCCGAGCACCTTCTTTTTGAACTCCGCAAACATTCGCTCGTAAGCCGCATCGCTCAATCGATCGGGATCGATGCCCATCACCACTCTCGCGAAGTCGTCAAACATCATTTCGTCTTCGAGATCCGCGAACGGATTTTCTTCCCCCGCGCTTTCGCCGCCGTTTCGGAACTCGCTGCGTTCGCCGTCATCGCCTTCGTCCTCGCGGTGCCCAGACGCCCGTTGCGCCGCGCGCTCCGCCCGAGCACGTGCCTGCTCCTTTTCGATCCGCAGTCGCTGGTAAGCCATTCCGTAATCGCGCCAGCCCCGCATCGCCATCTCGCCTTCGACCTCGTCGATCAGCGCCTCCTTCTCCTGGATTTTCCCGCAAACCTCGCGCAGGGCGCTCAGCAATGGGCCAAACGTAATCGCCCGCCACCGCTCAAAGGCCGGCCGATCCTCCTGCTCGAAGCGCTTCCAATCCGCGCGCGCCTTTTCAAGGCGCTTCATCTCGCGCTGGCAATTGTCCGCGGTCTTCCGGCGGATCGGCTCCTGATCGATGAGCACGATTGTCCAAATCGCCGGACCTCTCCGTCGTTTCTGGCCGCCCGCCATCCCGCGTTTGCCTTTCGCGCGTTTCATTTCGGGCGCTCCCGTAAACCAGACTATCGCGCCGCGCTACTTGATTCCGATCACCATGGAATCCGGCCCCACCAAATGTTCCACGCGACAGTCGCGGAAGCCTGCGTCTTTCATCCAGCCGATACAGTCCGCACCGGAATAGTCAAAGCCGCCGGGCGTCTCGATCAGCATGTTCAGGCTCATCAACAAGCCGAAGGCGTTGGCCGAGCGGTCGTCATCGATCAGGGCGTCGTAGATGATCACCGCGCCGCCCGCCGGGATGGCATGATACGCCTTCTGCAGGAGCATCTTCTTTGTCGGCAGATCCCAGTCGTGCAGGATGTGCCCCATCAGGATCACGTCGGCCTTGGGCAAAGCGTCCGTGAAAAAGCTGCCCGGCACAAACTTCACGCGATCCGACACCTGCTGCAGCCTCACGTATTCCTCGAAAATAGGAGCGACCTGCGGGAGATCAAAGCCGATGCCGCGCAGGTGCGGCTGCGCGAGCGCGATCTGCGTCACAAGGTCCCCTTGCGCAGTGCCGATGTCCGCGCAGGATTGGTATTTGTCCCACGAGAACTTGCGCGCAATCGTCATATTCGCCCCGCGGCTGATTCCGGACATTGCCCGCAGGAACTCCTTCAAATGCTGCGGGCTCGCATAAAGCGCGGCGAAAACGTCCTCACCATTTTTACCTTCGTTCTGCGGGCTCCCCGTGCGCAAAGCTGTGGTCAGGTCGGCCCAGAATCGATAAAGCCGGTTGTTCGCCATTTCCAGGATCCCGCCGATGTAAGTCGGCTTCGCCTTGTCGAGGAACTGCGCGGCTTCCGGCGTGTTGCGGTAGATGCCGCTTTCGCGCAGCAGGAACCCCAGCGCCACGAGTGAATCGAGAAAGTCGCGACTGCTCCGCGCGTGCAAGCCGATGCGCCGCTCCAGCGAAGCGAGGTCGCCGGGTTCCCTTTCCAAATGCGTGAACACTTCCAACTCTACCGCGGAGAGCAGCGTCTTGGACGCCCAAAAGCCCATCCCAGTTTGCATGATCTTCGCCGGTGAAAGAGGTTCCATGATGTCGCGCAAGGAACCAGGGACACCGTCCACGTGGCAAGCGGCGCGCGTGGCGGGGGGATAAAAAAGACGGTCATCCTGAACAGAGTCAGCGAGGAACGAGCTGCGGAGTGAAGGACCCCGAGCCACTCGAAGGAGCCGTTTTAATTTCAGAACTCCAATTTGTTAAATCTCTCAATTGAAAAAAGCCTCGCTCAAACACCGCTCCCCATCCGCGAAAATCCGTGTCCATCCGTAGTTAAATCAAAACCCTGCTTTCGATCAAACTCCGGTGACCGATTCTTCTCGGCCTAAGAGTGATTCCTCTCTCAGCTTCCCCGTACCGAACATGCAGCGTCTACGCGTCGTTTCTCTCCTGGTCACACTAGCGCTTCCGATCGCACTGCGCGTCCGCGCCTCCGCGGCCGAAGTGCGCGCGCTCGGCGAAGGCAGCTACCTGGTCGGCCTGCCGGAGAAGGCAAAGGGTCCGGATGCGAAGCCACGCGTCTCCGCGGCAGTAAAAGGCCCAATCCCCACCAACGACTGGTGGAGCGCGCTCGCGTGGACCGACAAGGACATGCCGCAATTTCCCCACCCGCTCGCCGTGCAGCCAAAGCCGCTCGGGCTGCGCGTGGCATACCCGGGAAGCAAGATCACGGCAAACAAGTCCGGCATCTTCGGCGCGCTGCCGTCCGGCGGCGACGATTTGATTCTCTCGCTCTCCGGCGTGGAGAAATTCCCCGCGCCCGTGCTGGATGGTTGGAGCGACTGGTTTGTCACGGCGCTCTTTGAAGACGGAGCAAAGAAGTTGCGCGTGAGCTACGGCCACGGCTCGCCGTACGTCTACGCAACATGCGAAGGCGCCACTCCGCGCGTGCTCTTCTCGAAGCCTCCAAAGGTGTGGTTCAGCGATGGCACAAGCATCGGCGTGACCGTCGGCGACCGCAATTACGCGCTCTTTGCTCCGGGCGGCGCGAAATGGAAGGGACTCGAAACTGCATCGTTCGAAACCGATTCGACGAAGGGTTACTTCAGCGTCGCCATCGTGCCTGACACGAAACCCGAGACCCTCATGCTCTTTGCGCAGCATGCGCACGCGCATGTGACAGATACTCGCGTGGAGTGGCGATACGACGAAGTCACGCAGGCGGTGGATACAACGTTTCGCTTCGTCACTGCGCCTCGTGAAGGCCCGGAACGCGGCACCCTCTTCGCGCTCTACCCGCACCAGTGGCGCCACACGAAGACGCCACTTCTGCCGCACACGTATGGATCCGTGCGAGGCGTGATGAAGCTCGCTGAAGGCACCGAATTCACCACGACAATGACTTTCCCCGGCGTGCTCCCGTGGCTGCCGCGGGCCGGCGCGACCGATAAGGAAGAGATGAAGAACTTCATCGGCGAGGAGGCGCAGAAAGCGATCCCCGCGGCGCCCGGCGATACTTACTGGGAAGGAAAACTTCTGGGTCGGCTTGCGACCGTCGCGACGATCGCGGAGGTCGTCGGCTTCCCCGAGCAGAGCCGCGAGCTTCGCGAGCGTGTC
>CBHXZU010000433.1:0-5714 GCA_966125105.1 uncultured Prosthecobacter sp. | reverse complement strand
TTGACCGCGCTGCCGGCGTGGGTGGTGATCTGCATCATCAGCCGGGAATTTCTCATCACCGGCCTCCGCTTGGTGGCCGCGAGCAAGGGCACGATCCTCCCTTCGGAAAAGCTCGGGAAGCACAAGACCGTCTGGCAGATCATCACGATCGGCTACTTCCTGCTGCTCCTTTCGCTGGCCGAGTTCGCGCGCGCCGGTGTGCCTTTGCATGCCACGCTCTGGTGGTGGCCGGCATGGCGTTATTTCGGGTGGACGATCGCAGGCGTCGCGCTCGTGCTCACGCTCTATTCCGGGCTGGGATACCTGCGGCGTCACCGCAAGTTCTTGCTGGATTGAGCTCACTCCCCGGGGGACGGCCAGCCACGGCCAGACGCGTTCGAGTCTCAAGCACGAGTTTTCGAGCGGTATCCAGGCGCTTTCGGGGGTGGGGCCGTCGCTTTCGAAGGTGCACCGAGCGCTTTTGGAAGTCCACCAGTTGCCTTCGAGTCTTCAGCGCGCGCTTTCGAATCTTCAGCGTCCGCTTTCGAGTGGTAACCGTGCGCTTTCGAACCGTAACCACGCCCTTTCGAATATCCAATCCCCGCGATCGGGCGATAACCGCCTGCGCGGCTTCGGTAACCGCCCGCTCTCGACCGGTCACACGCCGCGTTCGACCGATAACACTCCACGCGCGAGCGGTAACACCGCGCACTGGCACGGAAACTCTGTGCGCGCGATCCTCAACCGTCCGCGCTTCACCGATAACACGCCGCGCTCGACCCTCCACTTTTAGTCATTTCGCCCGCAACATCCCTTCGAGGTGCCATTTGGGATGAAGCTTTCGCGCAGCAGGAGGCGCGCTATCGGCTGGACTGACCTGCTCCGACTTACCTCCGGCGAGGTGTCGCCGAGCCCTTCTTCGGCGTCTGGAGGTTGCCGTTGGCGTCGTAAATGTCCACCGCCACGACCGTGTTGTCCTTTCCGCCGCGGGAGCCGTAGACGTAGTTCTTCGTGCAAACGAGCTTGTCGTTCGCGTCGTAGATCACTTCCTGGATGATCCGATCCGCGCCATCGAGCCGGTAGGCGCTCTTTTGAAAAACGCGCCCGGCCGCGTTGTAATACACGCCCGACACGGGCTGCAGGCGGTCATCCAACTGGTAAATGATCCGGTATTGCAGCTTTCCGGTCGCGGTGATGAATGACTCGATCGACTGCTTCTTCTCGGGATCGACTTGCTTGGAGCTCCCGCCGCCGTCTTCGAACTGACGATTGGTAATCTTGAGCGCAGGGGCGCTGAAGAGCGGCATGCTGAGGGCAGCGAGGATGACGACGATGGTTTTCATGCGGCGGCGGTGTGGCTGAACTGAAGGTCGTAAAGTCGGCGATAATCGGGAGAGCGTTCGTAGAGATCGGCGTGTTTGCCCACGGCTTTCAACACGCCATGCTCCATGACGACGATCTGGTCGGCTTTCAGGATCGTGGAAAGGCGATGCGCAATGGCGATAACCGTGCGGCCTTTGGAAAGGGTTTCGAGCGCCGCCTGGATCCGTTTCTCGCTCTCGCTGTCGAGCGCGCTGGTGGCTTCATCGAGCAAAAGGATCGGCGCATTCTTCAACAACGCCCGCGCGATGCTCAGCCGCTGCTGCTGGCCCCCGGACAGGTTGCACCCCTTGTCACCAATGATCGTGTCGTATCCTTGCGGCTGCGCCATGATGAAGTCGTGCGCGTAAGCCATCTTCGCCGCGGCTTCGATTTCCTCCTGCGTGGCATCGAGCCGCCCATAGCGGATGTTCTGGCGGATCGTGTCGTGGAAGAGGAAGACGTCCTGGCTCACGGTCGCGATGTGCTCGCGGAGCGATGCCTGGGTCAAAGCGCGGAGGTCGTGCCCGTCGATCGAGATCTGCCCTTGGTGCGGATCGTAAAGGCGCTGCAGCAGCGCGAGCAGCGTGCTTTTTCCGCTACCGCTTTCGCCCACGAGCGCGCACGTGGATCCTGCGGGGATGCTCAGCGTCACGTTCTTTACCGCCGGCGCATCCTTGCCCGCGTAGGTGAACGTCACGTCGTTGAAGACGAGGCTTTGCCGCACCACCTCCAGGTGATGCGCATTCGGCTGGTCCTGGATGGCCGGCGCGCGGTCGAGCAACTCGAAGACCTTGCTCGTGGCCGCGAGGCACTTCTGCATCATCAGCTGCACGCGGCTCAGCGCTTTGAAGGCCGGATACATCGTCACCAACGCGCCCACCAGCGCCAGGACGGTGCCGGATTCCAGCTTCGCCCACCAAGCGTAGATGAGCGCCCCGCTGATGCCGATCGAGGCGACCGTCTCCACCGCCGGGCCCGTGAGTTCCATGGCCTTTCGCCACTTCATCACAAAGCGAAGCATCGCCTGGTTCGCCACGCTGAATCGCTCGGCTTCGTAGTCTTCCCGGGCGTGCGTCTTCACCACGCGGATGCCGCCAAAAGCTTCGTGCATCAGCACCATCATCTGCCCGGCTTCCTCCTCCTCGCGCGCCGCGCTCTTGCGCACCTTGCGACTGACGACCAGCACCGGCAGCAGGCACAGCGGGAAAAGTCCCAGCGCGGCGATGGTGAACTTCCAGTCGTAGTAGAGCATGATGGCGACCGCGCTGATGATGGTCACCGGTTGCTTCACGATGTCGCTCGCCACGCCGGTCAGCGCTTGCTGGGCAACGCGCGTTTGGTTGAACACCGTCTGCACCAAGTCGCCCGCCTTCTGCCGATTGAAGAACTCCATCGCCTGCCCGAGCGTGTGGCGGTAGACGCTCTGGCGGATGTCATCTAGCACCCGCTGGCTCACCCATAGCACGCAATAGGCGTTGAGGTAGGAGAACAGCCCGCGCAGCGCCATGATCACCGGGATGGCCATGCACACCACGACCACGAAGTGCAGCGGCGCGCGCCCATCCTCCCCGGGTTGCGCCCATTCGCGCAGGGCGGGCGGAAGATGGGCCATCGGTCCTTTCCCTTCGGCCATGGCTTTCATGGTTTCCGCCGAAGGCATGACCAGGTCGCCCGCATGCTTCACCACGAAGATCAGCGCCGCATTCGCCCCGGCGAAGCAGATTCCGAAAATCAGGCCCAGCCAGAATCGGCGCATGTACGGCCGCATGTAGCTGAAGAGCCGCCCATAAGGCCCCTTCGCCGCCCGCATGAAGTCGCGGAAGGACATCTTCGCGATGTCTTTGCGGGAGATCTTCTTCGATGCAGCTGCCATGTAGGACCCGAGAGCAAATCACGAAACCGCCTCGGCACGAATGAATTTTTGGTAGCAGGAATTTGGTGAACCACGACGGCCACGGCGAACACGGCGGGTTTCGCCGGGACCGCCAGGTGCCGTCCTGGCCCTCACGAGACAGCGGAAGCTCACGTGGAACGTCGCGGAGCTCGGCAAAGTAGGCGCGACGAAGACGAGTGATGCCCTCAACAATTATCGACGCGTTCGTTTCAGCCAGCTCTACTGCAAGCCTCTCATCCCATGAACCTTTCGCCCTACTCAACGATCGCGCGAATCATTTGCATTTTTGCAATCGCGGGTGGCGCGATGCCACCAGCGTCCGCCGCGGACGAATGGCCGCAATACCGAGGTCCACAAGCAAGTGGCCTGGATCCCACGAAGCCTGCGCCGCTGAGTTGGAATGTAACCACGGGCGAGAACATCGGATGGCAAACACCAATCCCCGGCCTGGCCCATTCGTCTCCAATCATCTTCGGCGATCGCGTGTACGTGGCCACCGCAACCAAGGCGGGAGACGCGGAGCTAAAAGTCGGACTTTACGGCGACATCTGGCCCGTTGCCGAAAAGGAGCCGTATCAGTGGCGATTGCTCGCGTTGGACAAGGCCACGGGCAAAGTCGTGTGGGACATCCTCGCCCACGAAGGTGTGCCGCGGACGCAGCGCCACCCGAAATCGAGCCAGTGCAATTCGACTCCTGCGACCGACGGCAAGCGTATCGTCGCAATTATGGGTTCAGAGGGACTCTTCTGTTTTGAGAAAGATGGGCGGCTCGCTTGGAAGAAGGATCTCGGGCCGATGGACTCGGGCTATTTCATGATGCCGACGGCGCAGTGGGGCTTCGCCAGTTCGCCGGTGATTCACGAGGGCAAGGTCGTCGTGCTTTGCGATGTGCAGAAGGATTCCTACCTCGCGGCATTCGATCTCGCGGACGGGAACGAACTCTGGCGAACGCCGCGCGTGGAGGTGCCGACTTGGGGAACCCCGACCGTCGTTACCGGAGCAGGGCGGACACAGATCGTCGTGAACGGATGGCGTCATACAGCAGGGTACGACTTTGCGACGGGCAAGGAATTCTGGACCTTCGCGGGCGGTGGCGACATTCCCGTTCCCACACCGGTGGCTGGGCACGGCTTCGTGTATCTAACGACCGCTCACGGCGGATATCGGCCGATGCGGGCCATACGTCTAGACGCGACCGGCGACATCACGCCGGAGGATCCCGCCAAGACGAATGCCGGCATCGCTTGGGCGCACGCCCGACAGGGGAACTACATGCAGACGCCGATCGTGCTCGGGGATCTGCTCTTCGCCTGCAATGACAATGGGATTCTCACCTGCTTCGACGCGAAGACCGGCGCGATTAAATACTCCGAGCGGTTAACCAAGGGAGGTGAAGGCTTCACGGCATCTCCCGTTTCCGACGGCAAAAATCTCTATTTTGCCAGCGAGCTTGGGAAGGTCTTCATCGTGCCTGTCGCCGACAAGTTCGCCATCTCCGCAACCGTCGACTTGGGCGAAACCTGCATGGCGTCACCAGCGTTGAACGAGGGAACGTTATTCTTCCGCACGCGAGGAAAGCTGATCGCGATTCGAGCGAAGGAGTAGAGTCTTCGCGCAGCTGGAGACCAACCTGGCCCGCGCTAAGCTAAGAGATCGTCCAAAAGCCTCGTCCTTGAGAGGGCCGTGAAATCATAGGATCAGCGCGACGCAAGCACGCTTGCGCCGTAGCACGGCTCGCCAGAGCGGTCAGGCGCGGCCATTCACGAGTGAGCCGGAGCCCACGGAATCCATGGCAAACGCAAAATCCCGGACGCGATCCGAACCGTGGATGGAAACGCTGATGCCGCTCTGGCGAGCCGCACTACGGCGCAAGCGTGCTTGCGTCTCTCTCTGATCGCTCATCCCTCCTTCGGCTTTATTGGACAGCCTCTAAGGGCGAAGCGTGGCCTGGACCTTCTTCGGGAGTTTGGCCGCGACAAGATCGTAGCTGCGGCGGATGCGGCGCTCGAGTTCCTCCGAGGGAAGCGCGCTGAGATCGCGCACGCTCACCCAGTGGCGCTTGGCGCAGTAGGGCGCCTGGATGATGTCGTCGATTTCTGTAAGCTCGTCGAATTCCTCCGGGGTGCACTTGAAGGTGACGGCGTCGATGATGTCGCCGTCCATCACAAGGATCACGAACATCTTTCCCGCGACTTTGAAAACGAGGCATTCTCCCCACTGCTTCACGACCGTGGTTTGCGGCAGTGAGAGCGCAAATTGCCGAAGTGACGTGAGACGCATTTGGCCGATATTGCCACCGGCCCCCCGACGAACGAGCCCAATCGCCGATCGTTCTCGTGTTTCGGTGCACACCAACAGCAACGCGGGACCGGACGCATTTTCCAACCGGGGCGATGGCTATGGTGGAGATGCCGATTCCCGTCGCCCAGTGCATACGAAACCGCCCGCGAATCTGCCAACAAAGTCGAAAAAGTTTTGC
>CBHXZU010000432.1:0-5729 GCA_966125105.1 uncultured Prosthecobacter sp. | reverse complement strand
AGCCGCGTCATGGGCAGCGTGACGGCGAAGAAGTCCACGCCGAGATCGGCGAGGATTTGCGAGAAAGCGGGGCGGATGGCGTGCTTTGAGAAATCGTAGCGGGCCTCGAGCGTCTTCTTCAGTCGCCACCACGCGGGTCTCAAAAAACGAAGGAACGATGTCTCGGTGGAGCGCGCCAATGCCAGCGCGGCGCTCACATCGCTCCCGGTGAGCTTCTCGCGCCAGTGCGCATTCTTCGCCGCGGCGCGTTCATGGTCCGATTGCAGTTTCTTGAGCTCGGCGGCGCGCTTTCGAAGGGACTCGGCGAGTGGGCTCTTCGGATCGAGCAGAGCGAGCTGATCGCGTATGGCGAGCGTGCTTAACCGGGTCGCGAGCGCCACGAGATCCTCGACCTCCTGGAAAGTGTCCCAATGCTCTGCGGCGAGGCCACTGCTGCCGAGCGCGGATTCGAGCGAGTCGAGGCCGGCCTCTGCGCGATCGGCGAGCTGCTGCAGAGTTTCCAGCGGACGCTCGGCCCGGATCACTCCATCCCCGAGCCAGCGGAACGGATGCTCGGCCAGGGTGGCGGTGTCAGCTACTTCACGCAGGGTCCGGTGAAGACGCTGCGCGAGATCCGCGTGCGTTCGGAAGACCCGGTAGGCCGGCAACTTCTCTGTCTCAGCGGAAGCTAGCGAAGGCTCATGCGCGCGCAGTTCGACCAGCCGGCGCAGGAGTTCTCGCGTGGCGATGGCGGTGTGCTCCGGCGCATGCCGCATCGCGCGGTCGAAGCGCTCCAGCGATTCCACATCATCCTGCAACTGCCGAAGCAGCGCCGTCCGCCGCTCTCTCGTTTCGTCCGCGCCATCGGGCTCCCCGAGCCAGGTCTCGTAAGTCTGCTTCAGGTTTTGGACGAATGCCTTCTTGTCAGTTTGCGAGTCGTGGATGAGGCAGCAGAGCTCATCGAGTCCCTGCTGGCGCAGCCGGTGAAACACCACGTCGATCGCGGCGCGCTTTTCGCACACGAAAAGCACGCGTTTGCCCCGAGCCACGTAGTCCGCGATCAGGTTAGTGATCGTCTGGCTTTTGCCCGTGCCGGGCGGCCCCTGGATGATGTAACTGCGGCCCGCGCGCGCCATGGCCACTGCCATCGCTTGTGTGGCGTCACCGCGAACGACTGGCCACTCCTCAGCGCGTGCTAGTGGAGCGGGGACTTCTTCCTCCAGCGAGCGGGGATCGAGCGAAAAGACACGATCAAAAGCGTCGCTAATGACGTCGTCCTCGAGCAGCGCTCCATAATCTCGAACGAGCGACATCTTGCGGTAATTGAAGTTTCCGACGGTCAAGGAGCACAGGTCGAAGTCCCAGGTGTATGGATTACCGCTCTCATTTCCCTGTAGCGCAAAAGTCTGGCGCTCAGTCTCGAGCACGGGGCCGCCGCTCGATGGCAGGCCGAGCATATTGGGAGAGCGGGTTTCACTGATGCCGCCGGCTGCGGCGCGTTGAGGCAACGGCGCGGGCATGACCCTTTCCCGGAAGAGCTGCAATCCGAGGGGGCGGAAGTTCTCCCGATCGTAGCTGTAGCTGAAACTCGCCTTGCTGCGCTGACCCGGGGCGCGAAGCTTTTGGCGTTTATTGAATTGGGCCAGGCGCTGACGGGCGCGTTGCTGAATGAGCTGAATCTCCGGCTTCTCGACGAGGCGCAGCGTGACGCCGGGTTCGCTGGCGCGGATCTGCGTCACCAACTCTTCATGAAATTGCGCCAGCGTTTTCTCCCGGAGATCGACTGTGTCGGGGAGCTTGAGCCCGTAGAGTTGATGCAGGTGATGCCGGAGCGCCGGATTCACTTCCGCTTCGGCGGATGTTGGATCGAGGACGTATTGATCGCGGACGCCCTTCTTTCGAGTGAGGTCCACGGGAAGGAGGAGCAGTGGAGATGCGATGCGCTCCTGCGGAGATTCCTTGAGGTTGTGCCAATGCAGAAACGCCACGACGAGTCGCAGCTGCGCGAAGCCATATTCAGCGCGGTCGCGGCGCGCGTCCGAGATGAGCTTATCGAGCGCGCTGGGGAGATAGGGCTGGTCCTCGAACCGCAACCACCGGCCAAGGTTCATCGGTTTGCCCTCGATGATCTCGGCGGCGAGTGCAGAGTGCCACACGAACAACTGCTCGAGGCGCAGGCTCGCGAGGTTCATCACCATCGGCACGCTGGCGACCGTGAAGTTTAACGAGGCTTGCGAGGGTTTATAGTAGAGGAGCCGATTGCGCCGGGTGATCTCAAACAGGCGGTCGCGAAGGTGCGATTGCACAAGCTTCCGCTTGCCGGCGAGCCCTGCGTCGGCAAATCCCGGAAGCTTCGCCACGTCGATATCGGGCGTTTGCTCGCGGTAGTCTTCGAGGCGTCGAATGAGCGATGCAAGGTCTGGCGCGCGACGGTGGCGATTGAGCTCCGTCATTTCGGCAATTACCGCGGCGATCACCGGATTCAGACGGTCGTTGAGCGCAAAGAGATTCGCTCGGTGGCTCACAAAAGCGGCGAGTTCTTCGCGATCGGTGAGGTCGAGGCCGAGCGCCACACTCGCGAGGATCTGGCCGAGCGCGAGGATGTCCGTGAGCGCGTCGTGATGACCGAGCAGGCTCTCCCATGCCCGATAGCCAAGGACGTAGGCAGGATGCTGCAGTTCGGCTTCGCCATCGGTGATGTCGAGGTTCGTGACATCGGTCCCGCGCTCGTCATCGGTGACCACCCGCGCGTGCCCGACGACGTGAAGAGCGCTCACCACCGGCCGCTGGAGGTTCTCTGCTTCTGCAAGGTTGTTCCGCGGACTCTTCGGCGTGCCGTCGCAGTAAAGGATTCCGGGCTCCTGGACGGAGACGGTAGCGATGCCGTGCAGAGGCGCGACGAGCCCTTGTTCATGCCACGTGGCGACTTGCCGGAAGAGCGGCAGGATCGCGGCGAGCACGTCGTCGGTTGCATACCCGCCTGCGCCGGCCCGCTGGATGAACTCGAGGAAAGTCGGAGGGTTCGCGTTTGCAGTGTTCACGATTTGATGTCGTCCGCCTTGGCGAGCAGCGTCGCCGCGTCCTTCTTCAGTTTGGTGAGTTGTCGCTTGCCGATTCCAAGTTCCTTGATGGCCGCTTTTTCAAAGACGTCGGCAATTTCGAGCCGCTCACTCCATTGCAACGCGGCTGCGAGAGGAAGGTCTTCGAGCGCGGCGTCGGCTGCTGCAAAGTCGAGCAGCAGGTAAGTCTGAAACTCCCGCCCAGCGACGTCGCTCAAGCGAAAGTCGGCGGCGATTTGCTCGTCGGGTTGAGTCGCTGGCGCAAAGTCCGAAAAATAGGCGCGGGCATGCCCAAGGATCGCCGGAGTCTGAATCCAACGCGGGCGAAGCAGTTCGCCGAGAAAGCGACGCGTAAGCTTCGTCATCCGCTCCTGGCCAAGAAGATCGACCTCGCCGAGTGCCGAGGCGGTCTCGATCGTGGCGGACAGCCATTGATCAAGTCCGGGATCATTTTCGGCCCAAAGGCGCAATGCTCGGGCGCGGATGAACGTCTCCGGATGTTCGATCCCCTTGGTAGTAGTGTTCTCCTTGGAGAAGATCTCGTCCGCCTGCCGCAGGTAGCTTTCCGCGCTCGCGGCAGCGAAACCCGTCTCGGTTTTCACCAGCGCAGCCACCGCCGAGTAAAGATCGCCGCTGCCGACGTAGGAGCCGCGGTCCGCGAAAATCTCCGTGTAGAGTCGAAAGCGGCGGGCGGTTTGCGCGTGACTCGACGTGCCGCGGGGATCGCTGACGGCGCCGAGCAAGATCCGGTCGGCAGATAGGAAATCGCCGTTGTCGATTTCCCAAAGATAGTGATGCGCCAGTTCGTGAGCGATCACCGCGTCCAGTTCGCTGCCCTGCAGGTGGCTGAGAATGGGCCCGGTGAAAACCACGTGCGCTTCATTCGGCAAGTAGCAGAGCATGGCGTTCATGCCCAAGCCACCGTTCGACTGGTAAAGTGTGATTGGCGCGGAAATCCCGAGTCGTTGCGCGACGGTTCGGCATCGCGCAGCCAGGTCTGGATGACCCGCGTCATCGAGGCGGTAATTCTCCTTCAGCAAGTTCGTTCGAACTTCATCGGCGAATCCTGCATGCCATTGTCCGCTCGACGCCCATTTCCAAAGCTCTGGTTCTGTAGAGTGGAGGAACTCGACAACCTTCCGATGATACGGGAGTGGAGCAAGAGAACGCTCAGGCGAAAACTCGGCGTGGGACACGCGCATTTCCTATCATGAAGCCCGGATTTTGGAAGAGGCACGCCAGCAACCGGCAAACTGTTGTGGCCATCGGGCAGCGCGCAGCCTTGCGGGCGAGATTACTCTTCTTCCTGCCAGCGGTAGGTCCCGTGAACCGGCAATCCGATCTGGTCGAGCACGCGGTCCACGATCGTGTCAGCTACCGCTTCCACCGTCGTCGGGCGGCTGTAGAACCCCGGCGACGCCGGCATCACGACCGCACCGGCTTCCAGCAGCGTGCACACGTTCCGCGCGTGGATGAGGTTCCATGGCGTTTCGCGCGCGACGAGGATCAGCTTGCGCCGTTCCTTTAAAAACACGTCGGCGGCTCGGGTGATTGCCGAGTCGCTCACGCCCGAGGCGATTCGGCCAATCGTTCCCATCGAGCAGGGGCAGATCACCATGGCGTCGAACCGCGTGGAGCCACTGGCGAAGGGAACATTCATCGACTTGTCCCCATGCTGATGAATGCCCGCCGGTATCTGCAGATCGCCAAGTTCGTCGTGAATGACCTGTCGCGCAAACGCGCTCAGGACGAGGTGCACCTCATGCGCAGTCGCGTCGATTTTCTGCAGCAAGCGCTGCAAGTAAATGGCTCCGCTCGCTCCGGTGCCGGCGATTACCAGCTTCATGCCGGACGGGCCGGGATCATTGCTGGCCGGCTTCTTCCGCTTCCTTCTTCAGGAAATCCTTCATCGCCTTGTCCCACTTCCCGATGTCGTTGCCGTAGTCCTCGTCGAGGAAGACTTCCATCGTCGTCTTCGCCTCCTCGTGGAAGGGATGGTTCGGCAATTTGATCGCGTCGAGCATCGCCGGAAGCATCACCTTGTGCTCGCGATTCATCAGGTCCGTGGCGAAGACGTCGATCACATCGGAATTGAACGAAGGATTGCGCCAGATGTGCATCACGCGGCCGTATTCCTCGTCCGAAAGGAGATTGGAAATGTGCTGGGCCGCCTCGACCTGCCCATCCGAGCTGAGCGTCGGCAGCAAGTTGATCAGCGCTTGTGCCGTATTCGTGTGATCCTTCTCCGTATTCCCCGGGAACATCCGCAGCGTGTCGTCGATCTTCTTGTCATCTTCCGTCAACGCCATCGGCGTCGGCGGAGGCGTCGACTTCGGCACTGCGGGAGCCGGCTTGGGCGCGGGAGTTGGCGGCCGGGTGCTGGGGTTGGTGGACGCCGAAGTAGATGGCGCCGCCTTAGGCGTGGTCGTCGCGGCCGGCGGTTCGGGCGCCGGAGCATGGGGCGCGTAATCGCTATTTAGAAACCAAATCGCAGCGCCGATCAGGGCGATGACAACCACAGCGAATATACCGACGGAGCGAGAATTCATTCTTTCGGAGTCGTTAGATGGCACAAAGGGCAGCCGCGTTCAACCGCGGCTCCCGGCTCACAGGTAGCCAGCGGTGTGGAGGCGCTTCGTGAGGTCGCTCTGCCGGGTGAGCTGTTTCGCATAAGTCTCCCGGTAATCATCG
>CBHXZU010000431.1:0-5732 GCA_966125105.1 uncultured Prosthecobacter sp. | reverse complement strand
TTTCACGCTGAGGCCGCGGACCGTCGGATTGAGGTCGTTTTCGGTCCCGCTGAGACCGTCGATCGGCGATCGGAGGTCGTTTTCGTTCCCGCTGAGACCGCTGATCGTCCGCAGCCAGCGGCGAGTAGAAACTGCGGACAGTTACTCGATCGCCTCGATGTGAACTTCCACGTCCATCTTCCGCTCGGTCGTCCCTTTGTAGTGTCCGCGCACCGGCGGGACATCGGCGTAATCTGAGCCGACGGCGAGCTTGATGTAACGCTCATCCGCCTGCTGCGCATTCGTGGGATCGAGACCTCGCCAGCCGATCCCCGGCAAAAACACCTCGCACCACGCATGGCTCGCCTGCGTGCCGATAAGCTGATCACGCGGCCCGTTGTAAAGATAGCCGCTTACGTAGAGCGCCGGAATGCCCAGCGCTCGACACATGGCGATCATCACGTGCGCCAAATCCTGGCAGACGCCGCGCTTGTCCACCAACACGTCCCGGGCATGCGTATGCACCGTCGTGACATTCGGCGTGTAAACAAACTCCGCGTTTACATGTCGCATGATCGCAAGCGCAGCCTGCCACATGTCGGTCTGCCCCGCGGTCACGTCCAGGGCATGCCGCCAGACCTCCGGGCTCCGCTCGATGTGCGTGCTTTCCTGCAGAAAATCGAAACATCGTTCCATCCGCTGGCACTCCGCCACCTTCGAAAGGGGTGCCGGTGTCGCATCCAGCGGGATCGCGATCGATTTGGTCACCACGCGCGAAAGGCTCTCGATCTGCAGCGACGTGTGCGGATCTGGAATGTCGAAGATGTGGATCCAATTGGCGTGAAAGTCCGTGTAGTGCGACAGCCGCACTGCCGGCAGCACTTTCAGCAGAAACGAATCGCACGTTTGATGCGCATTCGTCACCGGCTTCAGCCGAACCTCATTGTAGCTCTCGCGCACCGGCGAGGCGTAGTCGTAACGCGTCCGGTGCGTAACCTGCAATTTCATCGAAGGAGCGAGAACGTGGGATGTTCCCGCTTCGCTGGCAAGTAGCTCTGTGCTCATCCCAAAGGTTCCACATCCACGGAGACCACAACCTCGTGTTCTCCCCCGCCCGTGAGAATTCCGCTCAGCGGGCTCACATCGCTGAAGTCGCGTCCGACTGCCACAGTCACGTGCTCATCACCTGGCAGCAAATCGTTGGTCGGATCGAAATCCACCCACCCAGTGTGGGGACAATAGACAGAGAACCATGCATGCGAGGCGTCCGCGCCAACCAAACGCGGTTTTCCGGTCGGCGGAACGGTGCGGATGTACCCGCTCACATACCGCGCGGGCAGCCCGAGTGATCGCAGGCAAGCGATGCCGATGTGCGCGAAATCCTGGCACACACCGCGCTTTTGTTTCCAGGCCTCCAGCAAAGGTGTCGCGACATCGGTGGCCTCGCGATCGTAGGCAAATTCGCGGTAGATCCGTTGCGTCAGAATCCGCGCGCCCACGAGCAATGGCACGTCGCCCTGGAACGACTTTTTCGCGTAGTCCGCAAAGTCCGGCGCCGCGTGCACGAGCGGCGAATCCAGGCAGAACTCGTATGGCTGCACATCCGCGGGTGATACCGGGTCACGAAACTGCTCCTGCACATCGGTCCATGCCGGAGACAGGCTCGGCACAGGTGGAGTGCGGGCAGCCACGCTCACCGTGCTTTCGGCTAGCACTTCCATCCGTTGATGCAGCCGCTGAATGCTGAACATGCACAAAGAGTTTCCAAAGTAGTCCGTGTGCGTCTTCGTCACCGCGGGCGGAGGCGTGATGGTGATGCGGAAATCGAGACACTCCTGCGGTGCTTCGTGTCGCGGCTGGAACCGCGCCGCATGATGCGAAACGCTGACCGGCGCCGCGTATTCGTAAGTCGTCCGATGAGTGATGCGATAATCCATGGCTCAGGCGCGGAAGATGACTGAGTGCGCGAAGTAACTCACCGCGATCGCTTCAGCGAGACGCGGCAGTGCATCGAGGCTGTCGCGAATCACGTTCGCGGTCTCGCTCTCGTCCCATGCCTCCGCGCGATTCAGCAATTCTCGAGGATCGAGCAACCGGACTCGCGCGACCGATTCGATGAGGATACGCTGCCCGACACTCGGCAGCGCATTCTGCGACTCCCGCGGCAGCTTCTCGAAGTGCTTCACGAGTTGCAGCAGCTGGAAGATCAGCGAGCGCGGGTTCGTGTCATCGAGCAACACCAGGTCGTAAATCGCCGCGATGTTCGGCATGAGACTGTACCGCGAACGATAAGTCAGCGTGCTGTCCGCCACGTCGAGCAATGCTTCGAGCAGGCTCGGATTATCCGCTTCCTCCGAGCGCAACGCGCGATCGAGCAATGTGCAGAGGTAAATGCTGCGCTCGATGCGCTGCCCCATATCAATGAAACGCCAACCCTGCGCGCGTGTCATGTTCTCCCGCGCGAATCCGTAGAACGAGGCGACCAACTGCAGCAGGCGATTGATCGCGCCGACCGCATCCTGTGGCATCGCCGGCTGTTCCAGATCGGGCGTTACTGCTTCACCGACTTGATGCAATGCGCGCCAAACGTCGACCGATGTCCGGTCTCGCACGAATAGCGCGAGTTGCTCGATGCGTTCTCCGAGCGCCTTGAGACTTCCCGGACGCGCGGATTCGTAAACTGCCGCAAGCAACTCCGCCTCGATCGCCTCGGCGCTCGTCATCTTGGGAGTGACCTTGAGTTGCCCCTGCGATTCCAACGCTTCCAGGAGCGGCCGAATGAAGCCTCGCGGATCCGTAGCGGCTTCGGGATGAAAGCGCGTGAGGGCGCTTCGCAGCAACCGGGCCGTAGCGTCTGCCCTCTCAGTGTATCTCCCGAGCCAGAAGAAGTTATCCGCAAGCCGGCTCGGCAAATTATTCCCCACCCGGCGCAACTCACCGCTCTTCCCCGACGAGAGGAGCGTCACATCTTCCACCGGCGCCGAGCTCATGACCCATACGTCCTTGCTCGACCCACCGCATTGCATCGACACCACGGTCGAGTCTTCGCCCGCGCCGATCCGCGCCAGGCCACCAGGCATTACGCGGTAACCATGCTCGGTCGCTACGAGGTAAACGCGAAGCAGAAGCGGACGAGGCACGAACTGCGAGCCATCCCAGGACGGGACGGTCGAATACTGCACCTTCTCCTGCGCGGCCCAGACATGCGGTTGAAATTGAATGCGTCGCGCCAGCTCCGCGCGGCTCAGTTCCGTGTAACCAATCCCCGCCCGGGCTCGGATTGCCGGGCGCACCTGGAGTGCGTCGAGATTCTCGAGCACGTGGTGCTCGGCATCCTTTTGTCCACACCACCACGTGGCCACGGATGGCATGCGCAACTCTTCCCCGAGCACGTGCCGGCACAGTCCTGGCAGGAAGGCCATCAATGCCGGGCTCTGCAGGATTCCGCACCCGAGCGCGTTTGCGACGGCGACATTTCCGGAGCGCAGCGCCTCGACCAACCCAGGCACTCCGAGGATGGAATCTTTCCGCAGCTCGAGCGGATCGCAGAAGTCATCGTCCACCCGGCGCAGAATCACATCGACGGGCTCGAGGCCGCTGAGGGTCTTGAGGAAGACGCGCCCATCACGAACCGTGAGATCCTGACCCTCGACCAACGAGTAGCCGAGATAGCGAGCGAGGTAAGCTTGCTCGAAATACGTTTCATTAAATGGCCCCGGTGTCAGCACCACCACGCGAGGCTCTTCCGATTTCCGCGGCGTCAATCGCGCCAGCGCCGATTGCACATCGCGGAAGTACCCGGCGAGCCTTTGCACCCGGCAGTCGCGAAATGCCTCTGGAAGGATGCGCGAAGTGACCAGCCGATTCGCGAGCGCGTAACCCGCTCCCGTTGGGATCTGCGTGCGATCCGATACAACCCACCACTGCCCGTCCGGCGATCGGGCCAGGTCCGCGGCGTAAAAGTGCAGGAAAGTCCCGCCCGGCGGCTGAATTCCGTGCGCCGCCCGCATGAACTCCGGTTGTCCGAAGAGCAACGCCGGCGGAAGCCACGCGGAACGGATCAGTTCCTGCGGACCATAGGCATCGGCGATGACCTTATTGATCAGCGTGGCCCGCTGGATGAGCGCCGTTTCGATGCCGCTCCACTCACGCTGGTCCATGACCACTGGAAGCGAATCGAGCTGCCACGGCCGTTCCATGCCGCGAGCATCACCGTAAACATTGTAGGTGATCCCCTGCTCCTGGACGAGACGCCGCGAAGTCTCCGCCCGGCGGCGATACTCGGATTGTCCGAGCAGGTTCAGCTCCGCCAGCAAGTCAGCCCAATGTTCCCGCGCATCACCCGGACCGCGCAGCAGTTCGTCAAATCGCGAACTGCGCGGGGAATACCCGAAAGCAGGACCTTCATCCTGCTTTGCTGGAGTCGACTGATGTTTCTCCGTTACCGGCACGGGTTACGTGTAACGGAGATCGAGGGTAAACGGGAAGGCGCGGTTCACGGGTTCCGGAGCGACGGTGTATTTCCCCGGTGTATGTCCGTGGGTCAGGAAACGGGCCAGGCGGCGGCTCTCAGCCTCGTAGGCGTTTACTGGGAAGGTGGTGTAGTTACGCCCACCGGGATGCGCCACATGGTATGTGCATCCACCGAGGGAGCGCTGATTCCAGGTGTCGTAGACTTCGAAAACGAGCGGCGAATGCACACCGATCGTCGGCTGGAGGCACCGCGGAGGTTGCCAGGCGCGATAACGAACGCCGGCCACGGCCTCGCCGTTCTTGCCGGTAGGATGCATCGGCACGCGCCGCCCATTGCACGTGATGGCAAAACGTTCGTCGATGAGCCCATTCGCCTTCACCTGCACACGCTCGAGCGAGCTATCCACATGCCGCACAGTTCCGCCAGCCGTTCCCTCTTCGCCGAGGACGTGCCACGGCTCCAATGCCGAGCGGATCTCCACATGGATGTCCCGCTGCGCAAAGTCGCCAATCCGCGGAAATCGAAACTCCATGTGCGGAGCGAACCAATCCATCGGGAAGTCGTATCCAGTCTCCTTCAAATCTTGTAGCACATCGCGCAGATCGCTCTCGCAGAAGTGCGGCAGCATCCAGCGGTCGTGCAGATCGGTGCCCCATGGAACGAGCTTCTGCTTGTAGGGCTCCTGCCAGAACTTCGAAACGAGTCCGCGCAATAGCAGATGTTGCGCGAGGCTCATCTGCGCGTGCGGCGGCATTTCGAAGGCTCGCATCTCGACCAGGCCGAGACGTCCGGTGGGACCATCAGGCGAATACAGCTTATCGATGCTGAACTCGGCGCGGTGCGTATTGCCGCTCGAATCCACGAGCAGGTTGCGGAAGAGACGATCGACCAACCAAAGCGGAACGTCGGAACCCGGCGGGGGCATTTGCTTGAACGCCACTTCCATCTCGTAGAGAGCGTCGTTTCGCGCTTCGTCGATTCGCGGAGCCTGACTCGTCGGGCCGATGAAAAGGCCGCTGAAGATCCAGCTTAGCGAAGGATGGTTTTGCCAATACGTGAGCAGTGATTGCAGCAGATCGGGCCGCCGGAGCACTGGTGAGTCGGCGGGCGTCTCACCACCGAGAATGATGTGATTTCCCCCGCCAGTTCCCGAATGGCGGCCATCGAGCATGAACTTCTCCGTGCCGAGCCGCGTCTCGCGCGCCTGCTCGTAGAGGAAGGTGGTCTTATCGACGAGTTCGTCCCAGTCCTTGCTGGGATGCATGTTCACCTCGATCAC
>CBHXZU010000430.1:0-5738 GCA_966125105.1 uncultured Prosthecobacter sp. | reverse complement strand
CAGGATGTCTTCGCCCGCGGCGAGCCTGATCCCGGCGCGCGCAAGCCAATGGCGGTGAGTGGGGAAAGCTGGAGAAGGGTTTTGAGAGCTGAGTGAAAAAACCGAACGCAAGCACGCTTGCGCCGTAGCACGGCTCGCCAGAGCGGTGCCGGCATGCCACTCGAAACCGGCGTCGACTTTTCGAATTGTCCGCCACCAGCGAAGCGAACGCAGGAGGTCAACACGGCGATTCAAAGCACAACTTGGATGGTGCACGCTTACCGCTGCGTCAGAGCGGCGTTCGCGTTCCATGCACGGCGGGTGTCGCGTGCGGGTTTCGCGCCCGCGCGGTTGCACCCACAAGCATTTCCTGTATGCCGAGCTCGCTCTTGAATGGCTCGCCTGTACCGCTCTGGCGAGCCGTGCTGCGGCGCAAGCGTGCTTTGCCGCGTCCCCCGATGGATTCAAACGTTCATTCCTGTGGCTGCCGACACGAGACGCGCCTCACTGAAGCCCATCTGAAATCTGCGGTGTTAAAAAATGCCGCGGAAAACGCCCTGCTGCGAAAATCCCCTAGCGCGAGGAGAGCGAAGCGATTGCTAACGGGACATCGATCCTTTAGTCGCTTTTCTTCGCCATGCCTCGCGCACTCAGCCTGTCCTTCCTCGCATTGACCGCCGGCCTTGCCGCCGCTGCGGACGTCGAAACATTTACGATCAAGACGCTGCAGGCGCAGATGCGTTACGACGTGACGGATCTCGAGATCAAGCCGGGCGCGAACGTGAAGATCCTCTTCGAAAACACGGACGACATGCCGCACAACTTCGTCTGCTTCCAGCCGGGAACAGACGTCGTGGAAGTCTGCACGAAGCAACTCGATAAGCCTGAGGAGGCGCTCAAGCGGAACTGGCTGCCGGAAGATCCGCGGATGTGGCTGCACTCGAAGCTGCTCAACCCGCACGAGAAGGAGGAGATTACTTTCAAGGCACCGGACAAACCGGGCGCGTATCCATTTGTCTGCTCGTTCCCCGGGCACGCGATGACGATGCAGGGACGCATCCGCGTCACTGCGCCGGGGCCGAAACTCACGAGCGGGCACTTTGCGATGTATCTCGGCGATTGGAAAAAGCTGCCCGACTTCGCCGCGTTGAAGCCGCATCGCGAGGGGGAGCTCGATGGCGTGGTGGAGATCAAGCTGGACGACTATAAGAACCAGTTCGGCGTCGTTTACACCGGCAAGCTGAGGGCGCCAAAGGATGATGAATACACATTCTTCATCGCTTCCGACGACGGCGCGCGCCTCCTGATCGACGGCAAAAAGGTGGCCGAGCACGACGGCATTCATCCCTCGAGCGACATCAAACCGGGTAAGATCCGGCTGAAGGAAGGGGAGCACGATTTCCGGCTCGAGTACTTCCAAGCCAGTGGCGGCGCGGAACTCTACGTTGCGTGGCAGGGCGCGAATTTCAGCGTCACGCCGCTCTCCAAGTGGATCCACCCGTCTGCGAAAGGCGCGGCCATGATGAAGAAGAAGGATGAGAACGTGGGCATGCCGATCGCGGTCGGTAAGGAGCCGGTGATTTACCGTAACTTCATCGCGGGCGCGGGACAGCGGGGGATCGCGGTGGGATATCCGGGTGGCTTCAATATCGCCTGGAGCGCGGAACAGATGAATCTCGCGCTAATCTGGCGCGGCGCGTTCATCGATGCGGCGCGGCATTGGCATGATCGCGGAGGTGGGCCGCAGCCGCCGCTTGGTTTCGATGTCCTGTCCCCGAATGCCACCGCGGGACAGCCCTTCGCGGTTCTGTCTACCGGCGCGGAATGGCCCAAGCTGGAGAAGGGCAAGCGCCTCGAGGATTACATGTGGAAGGGCTACAAGCTCGACGCGAAACGCTTCCCAACATTCTTCTACGAGTGGAACGGGGCAAAGATTTCCGATCGCATCGATGTGGAAGGCGAAGCTGTATCCGGAAAGGGACAGCTCGTTCGCCTGATCAAGGTGGATGGCAAAATGCCGGAAACCGCGCTGCTGCGCGTGGCAAGCGCGGATAAGATCAAGCAAAGCGGGAACGCCTTTCTCGTCGAGGCCGGCAAACTCCGGCTCGGCAACGCGGATTTTGATAACCGCTTCATTGTGACGGTCGACGGAGGAAAGGTCGTCGGCAAAGACCTCGTCGTGCCGGCGCGCTCCGAGATTCGCATCACGTATTCCTGGCCGGGCGGACATACCCACTAAGCCGCGCGACACTCACTTACCTGATCCATTTCGATGAAACGTATTTCCATCCTCTGCGGCGCGCTTTTCAGCTCCGCGTTCGCATTCGCAGCCGATCCCAAGGAGTCGGACTATTACACGATCACCACGTTCGAGACGCCGAAGGAAACGGCGCTCGAAGTTGGATCGATTGAGTTGCTTCCAGGCGGCAAGCTCGCGCTCGGCACGCGCCGCGGTGAGATCTGGACTGTGGCGAACGCCGATAGCGACCCTTCCAAGGTGCAGTATCAGCTTTTTGCCAGCGGACAGCACGAAGTCCTCGGGCTCGCCTATAAGGACGGCTGGCTCTACGAGACAAATCGCTACGAAGTCGCGCGCCTGAAAGACGACGATGGCGACGGTCGGGCGGACACGTTTGAGACGGTTTGTGACAAGTGGGGCGTGAGCGGCGATTACCACGAATACGCGTTCGGCTCGCGGTTTGATAAAGCGGGCGACCTTTGGGTGGTGCTGTGTCTCACGGGGTCTTTCAGCAGCCAGACGGATTTCCGTGGCTGGGCGCTGCGCATCAAGCCGGATGGGACTATGGTGCCAACCTGCAGCGGCATTCGTTCACCTGGCGGCATCGGGTTCGATGCGGATGGCGAGGTTTATTATACGGATAACCAGGGCCCGTGGCATGGCGCGTGTACCTTGCAGCACCTGATTCCAGGGACATTCCAGGGACATCCGGGAGGGAATATCTGGTATGACAAGGCGCCAAATATGGGGCCGCGTCCGATCGATCCCATTCCCGAGGCTTTCAGCGGAAAGCGGAAACGGGGCGAGGGGAACCCAGAAGGTGATCCGGACCGGATGGTGAAAGAGCGCGAGCGTATCAAGGAACTCGTGCCGCCTGCCGTCTACATGGTGCACGGCAAGATCGGAAACTCGTCGTCTTTCATCGTGTGCGACACGAGCGGCGGGAAGTTTGGACCCTTCCAAAAGCAGCTCTTCGTGGCTGACCAGAGCCACAGCAATATCTCGCGCGTTTTCCTCGAGGACGTGAACGGCGTGAAGCAGGGCGTGGTGATCCCATTCCGGCAGGGATTCAAGTCCGGCCTCATCGGCGGACGCATGAGCGAAAAGGGTCAGCTTTTTGCCGGCGGCAGCGATCGCGGCTGGGGATCTAAGGGCGGCAAGCCCTACTGCTTCGAGCGTGTCGACTGGACGGGGAAGGTGCCGTTTGAAATCCACGAGATGCGCGCAAAGCCCGATGGCTTTGAGCTCGCGTTTACCGAGCCGGTCGACGCCACCATGGCGCAAAACATCGCCAGCTACTCGATGCGAGAGTTCACGTATGCGTACCGCGAGGAATACGGCGGTCCTGAAGTGGATGAAGTAATGCCGAAGATCACCAAGGCCATCGTCGGCGCCGACAAGAAGTCCGTCCGTCTCATGATCGAGCCGCTCACCAAAGGCCACGTGCATGAACTGCATCTCGACGGCCTGAAGTCCGCCGCCGGCAACCCGCTCCTGCACAAAGTCGCCTACTACACGCTCAACGAGATCCCCTCGAAGTAAGATTCGAAGCAGAGCGGTGCGTGAAGTGGCAGTGCCCGCCCGGGCAAAGTGCAGAGCCGCCCGCATAATGTGGCAGAGCCGGCGCGGCTCTTCGCGGCCACAGGCCGCGAAGCAAAAAACAGAAGATAAGGTGACGGTCAGGAAAAGCCGGTCAGTTCGAAGGAGTTTAAGCGACTGAGAGACCGCGAGCCACCCGCGAAAGATTCATCGCCGGGAAGAACCGGGAGCGCCGTCTGGATAACTCGCGAGGTTTTTTAGAGGAAGCCTCCAGCCCGCGCCGCGAGGACTTTTTCGACGTTCCGTAAGTCCACCCGTTGTCACACATCTGCCGCATCCGCCGCAACTTGCCATGGAACGTTTACGTCCTCGCGCTTGTCGGGTGCGGTCCTCGTTTCCTACATGCACCCAGCACGCTGTGCGTTAGCGCGAACCATAGCGCCGACCGTGCAGCTCAGCACTCCTTCACCTTTGCTGCCTTCCGTCGCGTGATCGAGCCAGGCGACCCGGCGGCATTGGCGAATGGGTGCACTGCATCTTCAGAGAGCGGGAACTCTTCGAAGGGGAGGCGGAGACTGCGCAAGCGGGCTCCGCCTTCTTTTTCCCAGCGTTGGTCGGCGTCGACGGCACTTGGCGAAGTGGTGCACGCGGGTCATCGCAAAATGCTAAACACCCCTGAAATGATACGATTAGGTATCGGAATCATGGCAGAAGGGTAACTTCTTCACGGATGGGTTATTCACATTTGATTCACAACAACTGTGGAAGCTATAGGCGCCTATGCACCGCCATTTCCGGACCGGTTGGATCTCCGACGTGCATCTCGGCACCAAAGGCGCGCAAGCACATGCGCTGCTCGCGTTCCTGCGCGAATACGAGTTTGAGACGCTATATATCGTCGGCGACTTGATCGACGTCTGGTCCCTAAAGCGTGGCATTTACTGGCCGCAGCCGCATAACGACGTGATTCAGAAGCTGCTCCGGGCGGCGCGGAAGGGGACGAAAGTCATTTATATTCCCGGGAACCACGACGAGTTCATCGCCAATTACCACGGAGATTTCGGTGGAGTGACTGTGGCCCCGAATGCCGTCCATACCACGGCTGGGGGCCGCCGTTTGCTTGTCATGCACGGTCACGAGCTCGATTCCGTGGTGCAGAATATCAAGGGGCTCGCTCATCTCGGTGACATTGGCTATCAGTTCCTGCTGCGTCTCAATCGTCCGCTCAACTACATCCGGCGAGTTTTCGGCTTGCGTTACTGGTCGCTGAGCGCCTTCGTGAAGCAGAGGGTGAAAGGCGCGGTGAACTACGTGGGAAAGTTTGAGGAGTGCATCGCTCGTTACGCCGAGGATCACCAGGCGCAAGGGGTCGTTTGCGGCCACATTCACGTCCCGACTGTTCGGTCCATTGGCGACATCACCTACTACAATTGCGGCGATAGGGTGGAGAGTTGCTCGGCATTGGTTGAGCACACGGATGGTCACCTCGAACTGCTCACGAACCTTCACGAGCCGGCGGAAGTGATCCAAATGCCGATCGCGTCATTTGGAGAGTTTGAGGAAGTAGGCCGGAGAATGGGCGCGCGCTAAGTCGCGGAGGCGACGGTATATTCCGGAGCGCCAAAAGTGGGTCAGCCTGCCAGCTTGCGCGAGAAACGCCGGAGAGATCGGAGCAGTCGGCAAACTGCGCAGAGCCGCTATCGCAGCCGTTTGGTTCTGTCGTTTGCCCCAGCCCACGGACGCCTCTCGCAATGAACGGCGAGTAATGATGTCTTCCGCATCTTCGGCCAAGCGGCACATCCTTCACGCAGAGGTTACTGCTCTCATCCCGTGAAGGATGTGTGGCAATCGCAAAGCCGCCAATCGGCCGCGCATCCCTCCAGCATTCTTGGAACTTGTAATAGTTCGGCCTGATTTGCGCCTTCAATTGCCACCAAATCGTAACTCAGAGAATTCCCTGCCACCGGCTACGGTGGTGCCG
>CBHXZU010000429.1:0-5751 GCA_966125105.1 uncultured Prosthecobacter sp. | reverse complement strand
TACTGTCTCCACGCCTTCGGCGACCGTGTCTTCGATGGGCGTGACGGTGACAATCGCTCCGGGTTGCATGTCCGGGATCGTGATCGTTCCCGGCAGCAAGGCGTAGTCGGCGCCATTGGTGGCGGTGCCCGACACGGCGTAATTGACGACGAGATCGCCGGTCGTCCCGGTTCTCGAGAAGTAAAAGCGCGCAGTCGTGCCGGCCTCCGCAGGCGACTCGTTGTAAGTCGAAACCATCACCCGCTCCGCGCCGCTATCGTTGTCTCGGATGATCGCCTGGGCAGTCCCGTCGTTGTAGATGCGATAACTGGCGGACGGAGTGATCGTCGCAACGACGGTCTCCGTGCCTTCAGCGGCAGTGTCATTGAGGATGGGAATCGTCACCGTCGCATCGGTCGCTCCGTTCGCCGGCAACACGACTGTTCCGGAGAGCGCGGTGTAGTCGCTGCCGGCGGTGGCGGTGCCGCTTAGCGTGTAATTGACCGTGATATTTCCGGAACCGGAACCGATCGCGCGGAAGAGGAGCGTCGCATTCGAACCTCCTTCTGTTCCGACTGCTCCTGCGCGGACGGACACGACCGGCACGTCATCGTTGTCGGTGATGTTGAGCGTGCCCTGGAATGCGGCGCCGAGGCTGTAGGCATTGTTGAATGTCGTTACCGCGAGCGTGACGGTTTCGGTCTCCAGTTCGCCCAGTTCGTCGTCATAGGGCGTGATCACGACCGGGGCGCTCGCGGCGCCGGCGGGAATGGTCACTTCGCCATTGAGCGCGGCGTAGTCGGTGCCGTGCAGCGCGCTGCCGGAGAGTCCGTAGTAAACTTTCAGCGGAGCCGCGGTACTGCCGGTGCGCGAGATGAGGAAAGCGCCGGAATCCGGGCCCGCTTCCGAAGCGCTGGAATCCGGCACGCTCACCGTGACGGCCGGCGTGTCATCGTCGGTGATCGTGACCGTCGCCGATTGCAGCGAAGTATCGCGCACATACGCAGAGTTCGTGTTGATCGTGACGATGCAGTCCTCGGGAACCTCGATGCCGGAGTCATTGAGCGGGTTCACCACGAGCGAAGCGGAGCTTTGTCCTGCGGGAATCGTCACCGTCGTCGGCAGCGTCGCGTAATCCGATCCATTCGTCGCGCTGCCGGACCATGCCACGGAGACGTTGAGCGCCGCGGCGGTGGAACCGGTGCGCGTGAAGACAAAAGTGCCCGAGTCGGCGGGAGCCTCGATCGCGTATGGATCCGTCGCTCGGACTGAGACCTGCGGCAGGGTCGTGTCGTTGTCCTGCACCGTCATCACGACCGCGTTCGCGGTGTTGGAAAGATACGTGCCGTTCGAGGCGAGCTGGAGCGTGATCGTTTCCGGTCCTTCCTGCGCCGTGTCGTTCACTGCCGCGACGGAAACATCCAGCGTGGCGGAGCCGGCTGGAATGGTGAACGCCCGATACGAGCCGTCCGTTACGAAGTCCGGAGTAAACGTGTAATCCGTCGTCTTCACCGCGGTGCCGCCGGGCGGCGAAACCCGCGCGGTCATCGCCGCCGACGTGTCGCCGGTTCGCGTGAAACGCAGGACGCCGTTCGCGCCGCCCTCGACGGGATCGGAAACGCTCGCGAGCGTGACGAAGGTGGAATTGCCGGCGGTCCAATTTGCCGTATTCGTGCCCGCCACGACGGTAAGCGGATTGGTGAACTGTGGAGTAAACGTGAAGCCATTCAGCGTCGCTGTGAGGCTCTGCGATCCCGTGGAGATCCCCGAGAGCGCGTAATTCCCGTCGACATCCGTGCAGGCGTATTTGCCGCCGCCAGAGATGCGAACCCCGGCGAGCGGCTGCGCATTCCATGTGACGTTGCCGGTCACGGTTTGTTTCCCGTGCGCGCCTACATTGATGACCACGTGACGTCGCGCAGTTGCGCCTTTCATATCGGAGACGGTCAGCATCGCGGTGACCTGGGCGATGTTGGCGAAAGTCCGCGTGACGATCGCGCTGTTCGCGACGGTCTGGCCGTCGTCGAAATCCCAGTAGTAAGCGAGCGTGTCGCCGTCCGGATCCGAAGCCGTGGCGGTGAACGTCACGCTGCCGCCGGCCGAGATGGTCGTGGCGCTCGCGGCGAGAGAAACGGTGGGCGGCTGATTGCCGGGAAAAGGTCCGCGGAAAAAGGCGACATCGAGGGACGCTGGAGTTCCGGCGTTCTTCCCGACAACGGTGAAATGCATGTCGGCCTCGAGATCAGAGAACGTCCGGCCGACCTGGATGCCGCCGTCATTCTTCCCGCCGGAACTGCCCGGAGTCGTATCGAGCAAATGGCCCGCATTGCTGCCCATGCCGCTGTAGAGAACGGTCGCGGAGTCGCTGAAGTTTGCGTAGGCGGGGTGATACTCGATGTTGTAGCTGCGCGTGCTGTCCTTCGCGACGGTGATCGCGTAGCGTTTGCCTTCCTCGAGTTGCGGCTGGTCGTAGGCGTGAATGCGGTAGATGCCGTTCACTTTCGGCGCGTGCACGTAGACAGACGGAAGCCAGCCGAGCGCGCGTTTGCTGATCGTGTTGTAATGCGCGCCAAAGCCTCCTCCTCCGCCCATCACGTCAAAGCTGTTTCCGTATTCCTGGTTGCTGCCCTCGCCGTAGGCGGTGCCGTCGGTCGTGTTCCAATAGTTGGCGTGGTTGAGCCCGAGCGAGTGCCCGCATTCGTGGTTGAGCACATCCATGCCGTTCCAGGTCACCCACACACTGCTGCCGCCGCCCCACGAGATGCCAGAGAGCCGGGGACCGCCATTCACGCGCACGATGATGCAGTCGTATTGATTCGGATCGTAGCCGAGCTTGCGCGCTTCCGCGCGAGAATCGTTGTGCACGAGCCCCAGGCCGTCCACCTCGCTGTCCTTGTCGATATACCACTTTTGGGTGTGCGGCAGAACGATGAGCGGGGTGACGACGGTGGTCGTGGTCATCTTGCCGTAAGACGCTTCGAGGTAATACCGGGCCACATTCCGCATATCGGTATAGGCGCCGTCCTCCGTGATCGGCGCAGACATCTGGTCGGGATAAGTGATCCGGATGTAAAGCGCGCGGAGATTCCCGATGGCGCGGGAGGAAGTGCCGGGGAATGCATCCATGAAGTACCCAGCGCCGCCGGGTCCGCTTGCCTGGATGAAGTTGCGGTATTGCTCCTCGAGCACCGTCACGTGCGAACCGTTGCAGAGGGTGATGACGCGCTCGCCAATTTCGACGGTCGGCGTTTCAGAAGTGACGGGCTCGGCTGGCGCAGGCGTGACCGTCGTCAGGCCGGAAACCGGGCACGTATTTTCCACCAGTGTGCCCTTTGAAATCCGCTCGCCAACTTCAAGGGCGCGGACTGGATTTTCGGCGACGGCGAGTTCGCGATCCATCGCCACACCCCGCAGCGGAATGTTCTCTTTCGACATGACAGGCTGCATGGAGCCGAACACATGCGCCTTGTAGCTCATGCCATCGCGCGACTCGAAATAATGCAGCGCAAGTCCTTGCGGAGGCAGCGGCGCGCCGGGAGCAGGCCGGCCGAGGTAGACATTGTAGTTGCCCGTGACGGAAACCGGGCGCTCGAGATGTTCGAGAATCTCACGCGGGAGGTCCTGGCGGGTTACGCGGGAGACGGATTTCTCCAACGCGAGGCGCGGATCTTTAACGATGAGCGCTTTGAATTCCGGACGCCGTTCGCGGGCGAACTGCGCGCCTTCCGCGGCGATGGATGCACGGGCGTCCGGCTTGGCGGCGTTCCATCGTTTGAGCCAATCACCGAACTGCGCGATCTTCGCCATGTCCGGCTCGCGTGGAATCTCGGTGGCCCACGTCCCGAAATCCGTCGGCGTTGGCGATGAGGACACACCGGGGCTATCAGACGGCGAGGCCGGGAGATCGCCGGACAGGCCTGGCGACGCGGCCGGCGCGGCCGCTGCTGCCAATGCCGGAGCCACCGAGCCCGGGGGACCGCTCGAGACGGGAGTTGGCCGCGTAGGCAGCATGACGAGCAGGGCGCCGCCAGCGACGCCAATGACACTGAGGAGGATCTTCTTCATACTGATGGTGGACTGCGCGTCAGCGTGGGAACGGAGCCCTGTCAGGACGGATCGATGTCCGCCTTTCGGGGCCCGGTGCACGCCTGCACGATCGCAGTCGGCTGTTCATGGAGTGGGTTCAGGGTTGATTCGCGTGGCCGCCGGACTCGGTTCGCACTCTTGACGATATCAAGGAACCCCTTCCGGTTTACCAGAGCTATGCGATTGACAGACTGGTCCATTGAAGAGACCAGTTCGCTCCATGTCTCGGCGAGTCCTGAGCCATTCTTCCTCGGCACACATCAAGCTACCGGCGGCGATCAGCCTCGTCCAATCGACTGCGGAAGTGATCGAGCGACGATTGGCGGAGGAGAAGTGGAATCATTTGCCGGGCGAGCGCGCGCTGGCGACGGAGCTGCGCGTCGGCCGATCCACGGTGCGTCGAGCGCTTCAGTTGCTCACCGCGCACGGGCGGCTGGCTGCGGCGACGCAGGGAAGGAGACGGAAATTGGGCGAAGCCTTGCCGGCAAAGCCTCATTCCACCGCCGGGCTGCGCATCGCGATCGTCACAGGATTGCCGACGTCATCGTACATGCCATCCACGCAGCGTTTCCTGCTGGAATTGCGGCACGCGCTGGAAGGCGGAGGACATCAAATCGTGTGGGGATTGCCTGACCTCGCGAGCCAGTGTCGTCGCAAGAATGGGCTCGCGGCGTTGACGCGGGAACACGCGGTGGATTTGTGGATCATCCTTGCCGGAACGTGGGAGCAGCTCGAGTTTTTCGCCGCGCGCCGGGAGCCCGCGCTGGCGATCGGCGGACGTCACATCGGCCTCGATATCGCGAGCGTGGGCTTCGATGTGAGCCTTGGCCTGCGCTCCGCGGTGCAACACCTCACGCGGCTCGGGCATCGGCGGATCGTCTTTCTTTGCGAGAGCTTCATCCGGCACGCACCGGCGCATGGGCGCATGCTGCAGGCGTTTCACGATGAATTGCGAGCGGCGCAGATTCAGCCATCGGGCTTCAATGTGCCGGATTGGGATGATTCACCCGCGGATCTTCAGCGCGCCTTGGGCGAGCTCTTTCGAGTCACGCCGCCGACTGCGATCATCGCAAACAACACGAACGCGGCGATTGGCATCCAGGGATTTTGCAACGCGCGGCGCCTTCGCATTCCGCACGATGTATCGCTCGTCCTCGGCGGAGGCAAAGGGGACGACGCATGGTTTCATCCGCGCGCGAATATGGTGAGCAATTGCGGCACGCAATTGATCCCGCCGATCCTGCGGTGGTTGGCGAGGTGCGCGCAGGGGAACCCGACGAGGAAACAGGTGCTCCTGCCGACGAAATATCAGGAAGGACAGAGCGTGGCTCGACCCCGAAGCGGGAGCTGATGGGACAGAGTGACCCATGTGGGTTGGATTAGCTCGAGATGAGGAAACGGTCGCTGCCGGGCGCCGTTCATGCGACCCAGCACGGACGACTCGTCCGGACCTCCATGCATGACACGTTTGAACCTGAAAACCGTTTTACCGCGGGGTTTAAACGAAGGGCCGAAGGCCGGCCGCATACCAGCCCGGTCCGAAGGGCCGGGTTTACGTTGGAGAAGGATCAAGGGCTGAGCCGACCGAAGGGGAGACAGCCTGCACGAAGTGCAGCCCGAAGGGTGGGCGAAGCCCAGCAACGCCCGACGCAGATGAACGCTGATGCGTCGGGCCGTTGGCCCTGT
>CBHXZU010000428.1:0-5783 GCA_966125105.1 uncultured Prosthecobacter sp. | reverse complement strand
CGCGAAGCGCGCCAAAGCGAAGCAGCAACGTTTCCACCTCGCGTAATTCAGTTTTCAAGCTGCTGCGCAAATAGCGCGACAGATCTCAGGCCCGCTCGGGAAAACCCGGCGGGCCTTTTTGCGTGGCGGCCGCGAATGGATCGAATGCGCGGAGAAACTGGGAGTGGCGGCTTCCAGCGGCCATGCGAAACTTAACGCCGAAGGCGCAAATCTTCTGCGGCAATCCGACGCACTGAATTCCTCATGGCGGCTGGAAGCCGCCACTTCCAGTTACGCGCACTCGCAAACGACTCGGAAGCCGATGTCGTTGCTCTGAAATGCGGGAAGGTTCGAGCTCCGCGCGACACTGCGCAGGCTCGCCACACGGCTGCGCCATGAACCGCCGCGCAAAACACGCTGCTGGCCGCCGCCAGGCCCGATCGGATTGGTCCGATCTTTATTCTGATACGGCGCGTACCAATCGTTGCACCACTCGTGCACGTTGCCGGAAAGTTCTTCGATCCCGAACGGACTCGCGCCGAGCGGAAATACGCCCACGGGATTCGTCTCCGCGTAGCCGTCATCGATGTTGGGCACGCGCCACACGAGGTTCGTGCGCGAGTCGGCGAAGTTCGCGAACTTGCCCGACGAAAACTCATTTCCCCAAGGGAAAAGACGGCCATCCGAACCACGGGCGGCGTACTCCCATTCGGCCTCCGTGGGCAGGCGATACTTCTTCCCTTCTTTTTGGCTCAACCATTTGCAGTAGGCAGTCGCCTCCGCCCAACTCACGTAAATGACCGGATGATTGTCGTTCGCCCATGGCGCCCGCTTCTTCGCATGCGCCGCATCGAACTTCTCGTATTGCGCATTCGTGATCGGGAATCGCGCCATGAAGAAGGCGCCGAGCGTGACCCGGCTCGAGGGCTGCTCGTTCGGCGCGGCATCTGGCCGGTCGGTGCCCATAGTGAATTGTCCGCTGGGCACGAGCAGCATTTCGCCTCCGACGGTATTGATGAAATTGCGATACTTCTGCCGCTCGGCCATGCGCGCCGCGGGTGACAAATTGACCGGCTCGCGCCTTGGAGCAGTAACGGCGGGGCGAGCAACGACTGGTGCCGCGACTGCGCGGGTTGTGGTCGGAACGGGAGCAGGCATCGGGTTGCCAGCTGCTTCCTCGAGATACTCGTCGATAAGATCTTCCGCCTGGCCGCCCGTGAGGCCCAGGCTCTCGCCAAGGTTGCACATCGCGTCGCGCTGATCGTCGCTCATTTCCTCGCCGTCGAGACAAAGGCGCGACATCCGGAGGATTTTTCGAAACTCGGCAAAAGGATCGTTTTGCGGTGTGGCCGAGATCGGCACCGAATTGATCTGCGGCGCTTCCGAAACCGGCACAGGCGCAGGCGCGGGCGCAACGATTGGAGCTGGCGGCGGTGCCGGTTCATCGACGACACGCTTGCTGCCCGTGCGTTCGAGTTCCGCTTCGATCACCCCTGCCATGTCCTCGGGGGAAAGCCCCATGCGCTCGCCGGCGGAATACAGATTTTCTTCACTCTCCTTTGAGAGAGTTAGTCCCGTGAGCGCGAAGGTGAGGAGCTTTTTGAACTCCTCAATTGCCGAGGCGACCACCTTTGCATGGAGATCGGCATCGATGGCTTTGCGCTGCTCGGGGTCGAGCAGGATCGTGCGCGCTTCCGCGAGGAAGGCCGGCGCTTCATCGAGGCCCTGGCGCAGCAACTGCGCCATCGGGTTGCTCGGCTGATTCTTGAGGGGCAGCTTCTTCTGCCACCAGACGAGCAGTTGGCGGCAGTTATCCTCGATGACCTCGTCACTCGCGTTGGAGGTAAAGTCGAGGCAGAGACGCTCGTAGACGTTGGTCGAGTTGTAATTTCGCCACCCGTCCCAGCGCATGGGATTGTCTGGCAGCGGATTTGGAAGGGCCATGGATCAGTCCCGCGTCGCTACGAGATCTGTAGCTGAGCAAGGTCGGCCGTCGCGAGTTCCAGCTCGTTTTCCGAAAGGCCGGTGTTGCGCGCAATGGCCACGCGGCTGGTGCGGCCGTAGGCTTCCACGATTACCTCGAGAACCTGGTTCTCGTTGTAGTGATACGTTAGTTCCACCGGAGAACCCTTCGGGAGAAAAGGAGGCAGCTCGATGTCGCAGATCCCGAGCGGCGTGCATTCGCCCGGCATCGTGCTCTCGCCTTCCACGACGCGCACGATGGCGTTCTTCATGTTCGCCTTCGCGGTGCCGAAGCTGTTTTTGATTTCGGCCGGGACCGGCGTCATCTTCGGAATCATCGGGAAAACATATTCCTCGATCCGGCTGTCGTCCCACAGCACGACGCCGAGCGTGTGCGTGGTGATGTTCGTGACTTTGATCAGCGAACCGTCCGCTGCGGAGAACTGGCTGCGCACTTCCGGCGCGATCACGCGATCGCCCGTCTTGTCCTCTTCATGCAGCAGCGAAAGCACCGCCTGGATCGCGGCGCCGAGCGCCACAGCTTCGTCCGGGCTCACTTCATCCGCCACGGGACGCTGCGAAAGTTCTCCGATCATTCCGCGCACCGAAGGCACGCGGGACATACCACCCGTCAGGAGAATGCGATCGACGCCGTCCCACGACATGCTCGCTTCCTGCATTACGATTTCGCAGATGGCCTTGCACTTTTCGAGCAGGTGCCGCGTGCGCTCCTCGAACTCCTCGCGGGTGAGGTCGAGTTTGATGCTTTTTCCGTTATAGCTATGCACGAGTGTCGTGCGGGCGCGGGTGGAAAGCTGGATCTTCGCGGTCAATGCGCGGTTGTAGAGATCCTGGTAGCTCTGCAAATCGAGCAGCGGGTTTTCCCCGTGCATTTTGTCGAACTCGTCCGCCACCCAGTTCACGATGATGTCGTCCCAGTCCTTGCCGCCGAGGCGGTGGTCGCCGTTGCTGGCCACCATGCGGATGTGGTGGCCCTCGATGCGCATGATCGTCACGTCGAACGTGCCGCCGCCCAAGTCGAAGACGAAGACCGTTTGATCCTGGTCCAGCTTGTCGAGGCCGTAGGCGAGCGCGGCTGCCGTGGGCTCGTTGATGATCTGCAGGACGTTTAGGCCGGCGAGCTGGCCGGCGTGCAGGGTCGCTGTGCGCTCCGCGTCATTGAAATATGCAGGCACCGTGATCACGGCGTCCGTCACGGCTTCGCCGAGATACTTTTCGGCATCGCCCTTCAGCTTGCGCAGGATGATGGCCGAGAGTTCTTCCGCGGAATAAACCTTCGAGGCAAACGTCCGTGAGAATTGCTGCTTGGACTTGCCCATCTCGCGTTTGACGAAGTCCACGATCTTGTCGGGCTCGGCGACGGCGTTTTGCTTCGCAATGGTTCCGACAACTGCGTTTGTCCCATCGAAGAGGATCACCGATGGGGTGATGCGCTCGCTTTCCGCATTGGGGATGATTTGCGGCTTCCCGTAAGCGTCGATGTGCGCGATCGCGCAAAAGGTGGTGCCGAGGTCGATGCCTACGGCTTTTCGATTCGATGTAATATCTGACATTCTCTTGGGCTGTAAGAGTTCGTGTTCAGCTAGGGATGATTGTTAAGCCGGAGTGGATTCATGGTTATCTCCGTCATTAGCAGGGTCTGCGGCCAGACCCCATTTGAGTATGACGACTTCTTCAGGACGGAACAATCGATCTCGCCAGGTGAAGCCGGGCTTCACGCTGCGCGCGATCACGAGATCGTCTTCCTCCCGCGTGGCGGGCTCGCGGGCGACGACTTTCTGGTTTCGCTTGTCCAATTTGCCGGTGAGCGGCGGGACGATGCGAACTTCCAGGCGTTCGAGAACTTCGAGCATGTAGTGCATGTGGTGCTCGAGGTTGTTCTCCATGGTCTTCATTAAGGTCGTCGCGCGGGAAGTCGGGTCGCCGTCCGCCACTTCGGCAACACCTTGCGCAAATTGGCGATGCAATTCGCGCGAGTCGTCGTAAATGGAAATCAAATCGCGCACCACCGGCCGAACCACCGCAGCCAGAAGGAAATCGTCCTTGTAGCCTTTCAGCTCGGCGTGAAGCGCATCAAAGAGCGACCGGTTCAGCACGTTTCGCTGATCGAGGGATTGGCGCGCTTCGTGGAGAACCTCCGGCACGCTCGCGTGCGCCTCGAGTGCTTTTTCGAGCCGGTCGAGGGCCATGTTTTGCACGCTCTGCGAGCGCATGAGCGATTCCACCCCGAGCAGGATGGGACGCAGCAACTGCTGGATCGCGGCCTGGGCCGAAGTTTGCAGAGGCTCTTGCCCCCCGCGCTTCTCCCCGTTTTTCTGCGTTTTATCCTCTCGTGCCTGTTCCGCCTCGATGACCAGGGCCTGCATCTGGGCCGAGAAATCTGAGTCTGCTGTGGATGACGCGTCGGGCATGTCCGTTCTGCCATAGCGAGAACCGCGCCAAGTATGCTTCTTCCGGCGTGTGTTCTCGCAGTTGCGAGTCGGCTTGGGCTGGAAAGACGCGCATGCGAAAGGCGTCCGCCCGCGTTTCTGAATCGATCCAATTTCCAATGCGCGCGTATCCTGTCTCCTCAGTCCCTGCGGGCTGCGGGGCGTTGAAGCAATCCTTCCGCCTCGATGATCCCACCCGTATATATAGAGCGTCGATGGAAATACCGCGGCCTCCGCGCTTCATGGTGGGCTTCTTTCGCATTTTCGCAATTTTGATGCGCGAAAATGCTGCGGTTCTGTTGCCACCTCAAAATGCGGGGGGCTGGCGCGTTACATCCGGGTCATCATCGCGGGCGGCGAAATATAGCGGGCAAACTGTGGGATGGGCGCCTCATCCGGGCACGCTTCTCGCTTGTGCAGGGATGAAGAAATCATGACCGCCGAAAGCCCAGCCAAGCCTCTGAGTTCGGAGGAACTCGAGCAAATCCGGCAGACCGTCGAGATGTTCGAGGTCATCACGCAGGCGAATCCACAGGACACGCAGAGCCTGGAGATTCTGAAGGAAGCGTATACCCGAATGGGAGATAAGGAGCAGTCGCTCGCGATCTCGCGGCGCCTCGCCGACAGCTATCTCGAATTGGGGCAGTACTCTTCCGCCCTGCTCGAATACGAGGGAATCCTGCAGAAGCAGCCCGACAACGCGGAGATCATCGCCGCGCTCGGCGAAGTGGAGCAGCGACTGCAGGCCGCGCAAAAGGAAGCGCAGGGCTCCTCGGTCATCAATTTGGACTTCAGCAAGGTTGTCGTCGAAGGCGGCAACATCATGGCCACGAAGAAGACCTCCGGCGAGCGGCCGTTGAGCCTCGCCGGCGCTCATTCGAGCAATGCGGCGTCCCGGCTCGAGGGCGCGAGCGATGGCAACGATGCTTTGACGCGTTTCCTATTGCAGCATCGCCTGGCGCCCGAGGACGTGGTGACGCAGGCGCTGAGCATCACGCGCAAAAAGAATAAGGATCGCTCCGGTAATCAGCTCGCCAGCTCGCTGATCGATGAAATCGTGACCCGCGGCTCGGTGGACCTGGAACAGCTCCTCTGCGGCATCCTCGATCGCTCGAAGTTCGCCTACATCCCGCTCGAGCATTACGAAATCGATCGGCAAATCGTGCGCATGCTGCCGGAGAACCTGACGCTCGGGCGCCTGATCGTTCCTTTCGACATCATTTCGCGGACCATGATGGTCGCGCTGGCCAATCCCTTCGACGCGGAGGGCAAACAAGCCGTGCAACAGCTGCTCGACTATAACGTCCAGTGGCACCTGGCTTCGCCGGCGGCCATCGTGAAGGTCCTCAACGACGTCTATCGCCTCTAAGTTTCCATGAGCATCAAATCTTT
>CBHXZU010000427.1:0-5800 GCA_966125105.1 uncultured Prosthecobacter sp. | reverse complement strand
GGTCTTTAACCCGTCAAACGGCCAGAAAGGGCGGACGACCACCGCGCAGTACCTCCTCCTGGAAACTGGCGCGACAAATAACGCGTCCAACTTCACCTCGAATCTTCCCATCATGGTGCTGGACGATCACGGCGCAGGTCAGCCAGTGGATAGCAATTCCGGCACCCACACCACGACGATGGTGCAGATTTATGAGCCAGGCGCGGGAACCGCTACGCTCACGGGCACGCCGTCGCTATTTGCGCGCTCTGGAACGCGTGTCCGCGGCTCGTCTTCGGCCGGATTTGCCAAGAAGAGCTACGCCTTGGAAATCTGGGACGAGAAGAACGGGGATCTGGATCAGCCGCTCCTCGGGCTCGCCGCCGATTCCGACTGGGTGATGAATGGCCCGTGGTCATTCGACGACACGTTCATTCACAATGCCTACATCTATGACCTGAGCCGCCAGTGCGGACGTTGGGCACCGCGGACACAGTTTTGCGAAGTGTTCTTCAACCAAAACGGCGGGAAGCTCGACTATGCAGACTACGCGGGCGTTTACGTGCTCACGGAGAAGATCAAGTCCACCAAGGATCGGCTGGATATCACCTCGATTCGGCCGGAGGACATTACCGGCGATGCGCTGACCGGCGGATACATCATCAAGATCGATCGGCCCGACGCAGGCGAGGTGACTTGGCGGACGACCAACGGAGTGCCCAACCCGGAGTCTGGACAAATCCTGGTGATCACGGAGCCGGATCCGGATGAAGATCGTCCGGAGCAGATCACTTACATCCAGAACTACGTTCAGCAATTTGACACGACGCTGTTCAATGAGAGGAACGCCGGCTTCACCACGCGGAATTATCGCAACTACATCGATGTGCCGCAGTGGCTGGATCACCACATCCTGAATTCCCTGGCCTACAATGTGGATGGCCTGCGTCTGAGCGGCTATTTCTACAAGGATCGTGGCGGGAAACTCGCCGCGGGTCCGCTCTGGGACTTCGATCGTTCGCTGAATTCCGACGATGGCCGCGACGACAATCCGCAGAGTTGGGCTAACATCGGCTACTTCTTCACCCAGGATTGGTGGGGGCCGTTGTTCCAGGACAAGGATTTCGTGCAGGATTGGGTCGACCGCTGGCGCCAATTGCGCGGTGGCCCATTGGCCAATGCGAACTTGCAGGCGCTAGCGACCACCATGGGAAATCAAATTGGAAATGCGGCGGGTGCCCGTGACGCAGCGCGCTGGCCGGACAATGCGGCGGCGGGTGGGGTGTACATGAACGAGATCACGGCGATGAGCAGCTACGTGGTGACTCGCGCGAACTGGATCGACAGTATTATCCCCGCGGTGGCGACATCCAACCTCGCTTCGGGTGTGGTGGCGCCCGGAACTTCGGTCACCTTCGGTGGAGGTGGCTCCATCTACTATACCGTAAACGGAGCGGACCCGAGAGCCTCGGGCGGAGGGGTGGCTGCGGGCGCGCAGCTTTACGCGGGTGCGATCACCATCAACCAGACCACGGTCTTGACGGTGCGTCGGCAGGTGACGGCGACCTCGCCTTTCCCCGGGGCGACTACCGTCACGTGGAGCCCGCCGATTACGCTCGTGTTCCTCGTGAACGAGGCGTTCGCGGTTGCGGGCGATATTGCGGTGACCGAGGTGAACTATCATCCTCTTGGACCGACGACGGCTGAGTCGGCCGCGATGCCCGGCGTCGATTCATCGATCTTTGAGTTTCTCGAGTTGCAGAACATCGGCTCGCGAACGGTCAACACGTTTGAACTGCGCTTCCCCGACACGAAACCATTCACGAGCATCAAGCTGTCAGCGCGATCGCTGGCACCGGGCGATCGCGCCTTGGTGGTGAGGAGCAGAAGTGCTTTTGCGCTTCGCTATGGCTCGACAGAGAGCGCGAAGATCGTCGGGGAATGGACGGATGGTTCGCTCGATGACGGTGGAGAGACCATTCAACTCCTGGCTCGCGACGGATCGACGATCCAGACGTTTGCCTACGATGATTCCGGTGATTGGCCGGGCCGCGCAGACGGGAAGGGATCCACACTCGAATACAAAGGCCTGACCTTTACCGGAGCCGATTTTGCTAATCCGCTCAAGTGGCGCTCGTCTTCCGAGATCCATGGCACGCCAGGGACGGCGGGAAGCGGCCCGGACACGCGTATCGTGATCAACGAAGTGCTCAGCAATTCGCAACTCCCGTACGTGGATGCGATTGAGTTGCGAAACAACTCCGCGTCCGCGGTGACCGTTGGTCGCTGGTACCTCAGTAACGTTCGGGATCCGGAGGACGTGAACAGCTTCAAACAGTACGCCATTCCCAACGGTACGAGCATTTCTCCCTCAACGTACCTGGTTTTCGACGAAACGAATTTCAATCCGAACGGACCTTGGAATCCCAACGCCGGCACACCGGGTCCCACCGAGTTTTCACTCGATGGCTATCGCGACAACGACCTGTGGCTGATCGAGGCGGATGCTTCGGGAAAGCCGCTGAGGTTCGTCGATCATATCGAGTTTGGTGCTGCTCGGCTGAACGAAACCTGGGGGCTCTGGCCCGATGGAACTGGTGCGCTTTACCCGATGTTGCAGCGCACGCTGGTAAATGAAGCGTCCGGAAGTATTCCAAAAGCGAAGCTCGCCGCCGCGAACACTGGGCCACGAGTTGGTCCGCTCGTCGTTCACGAGATCCACCACTCACCCCTTGGCGCCAACACGGACCTCGAGTTTGTGGAGATCCATAATCCGACGGCATCCACAGTTTCACTCGACGGATGGAGACTGCGCGGGGCGGTGGATTTTGACTTCGGCGCCAGTCATTCAATTGCTGCGGGACAAGTGATGGTTGTGGTGCCCTTCGCTGCGACCAATACGGATAAAGCCAACGCATTTCGGTTGGCCTACAACATCCCGTCGACCGTGCCATTAATCGGACCGTGGTCTGATCTCGATCACCTCGCACCCGCCGATAACTGCGTGCTCTATCGCGCGGATGTCCCTCCGCCGGGAGAGCCGGGATTTCATCCACTCACGATCGAAGACGAAGTGGCTTACGCTTCTTCCGCCTCCGGTTGGCCGAATACCACGGGTGGGCTTTCTCTCAATCGGCGCGGGACTACATCGTGGGGAGACTCGAATGCGAGTTGGAAAGGGGATGTGCCTTCCCCCGGAGATCTCAACGTCAGCTACGCGGCGTGGGCGGCGTATTACTATCCATCGGGCATCACTGATGATGGCGACTCCGATGGAGATGGGGCATCGACCGTGGAGGAATACGGGTTTGGCACCAATCCGCTGGTGTGGGAGCAGCAGGGACTCTTCGCGCCCGTGCTCACAACGGAGACCGTCGGTGGCCAGACCAATTACATTTTCACCTACACGAAGCCGCTGGACCGCAATGCCTCGTACGCGGTGCAGAAGTCTGGCGGTTCGGGCGGCCTGCTCGACTGGACGTTTGTGCCGGATAGCTTCGTTTCGAGCACGATCGACACCGAACTGCGGCGCGCCGTAATACCCGTCACTCCCCAGATGACCGACCTTTTCCTGCGGCTGAAAATCACGACTCCTTAGAGAGCTGTCCGAGCTGCATGGGATTCCTGGCGAGTTTCGGCGATTCACTCGGCAGCGACGTGCGCGCCTTTGGCCGCGACCGACGGTTTCATCAGGAAAACCAGGCCGACCAAGGCGATCGAAACGGCGCCGAACACCACAAAGCTGTCGAAGAATGCGAACGCGGAGCTTTCTTGAAGACGGAGGTTATCCAGCAGTTGCAGCGACATCTGATTTGCCGCGACCGGATCGCCGGTGACGGGCAGTAATCCTGCCTGCGCCTGGTTGAGGAAGTCGTTCACCGCAGGGTTGAAGGTGGTGAGATCCTCCCCGAGCCGGAGGCTGTGGAATTGTTCGCGGCGGTCGTGAATCGCCTTCGCGATCGATGTGCCGACGCTTCCACCTTCATTGCGCAGTAGCGCAAGCAGGCCCACGGCTGCCGCTCGCAGGTGCGGTGGAATGCGATGAAATGCGGCAACATTGAGCGGTGCGAAGATCATCGATAACCCGGCAATCACCACCACACGAGGCCAGACCACCTGCCAGGGACTGATCTCGAGCGTGAAACGCGACATCCAGATCGTGCCCGCTCCCATGGTAATGAGGCCTGCCGCGATGAGAAAACGAGCGTCCATCCCGCGCCCAAGAAGCAGGCCGACAACAAACAGCATGATCACGGCGAAGACTCCCGCCGGTGAGAGCACGAGACCGGAAGTTGTGGCGTCGTAGCCGAAGAGTGATTGAAGCAGGCCGGGCAGGGTGGTGGTGTTGGCGTAGAGAGCGCCGAACGCGCAAAAGGCGATGAGGCAACACCAGCGAAAGTTCGCGTCTGCGAGAGTGCGGAAATTGATCAGTGGATTCCGAATTCGCAATTCGCGCCAGATGAGTCCAGCCACGCTCAGGACGAAGATCGCGGCGGTTGTATGGACCCGAAAGAAGGGATCGCCGAACCAATCCCACTCTTGTCCTTTGCTCAGCACGATCTCCCACGAGATCATCGCCAGGGTGAGCAGGGAGAGCCCCAGGGTATCGAAAGGCCCGCCTGTGCGGCGCATTTTCGCCTGTTCCTCTTTTAAGTAGTCCGGATCGAATACGACCCGGTTGCAAAACCAAAGCGCGAAGAGTCCGACGGGCAGATTGAGGTAAAAGATCCAGCGCCAGCCGTAGTGGTCGGTGATGAATCCGCCCAGCGTGGGACCCACCACGGGTGCGAGCAACGCGGCAACGCCGAAGAGAGTCATCGCGGCGCCTTGTTTCGCGGGAGGAAATGCGTCGAGCAGCACGCCTTGGCTCGAAGGCTGGAGACCGCCTCCGGCGAGACCTTGCAACACACGCGCGGTGATCAGCATCTCGAGATTCACGGCCATTCCGCACAAAACGGAGGCGAACGTGAAAAGCGCGATGGAGAGGAGGAAATAGTTACGTCTGCCCAGGCGGACCGAAATCCAGCCGGAGATCGGGAGGATGATCGCGTTTGCCGCGAGATAACTGGTGATTACCCACTCACTGTCCGTCGCGGGCGCGGATAAGCTGCCGGCCATATAGCGCAGCGCGACGTTTGCGATCGTGGTGTCGAGCACTTCCATGAAGGTCGGGACCACAACCGCGAGTGCAACGATCCATGGATTGATCGCGCGCCGGACTGCCGGCGTGATCGGAGGGGCCCCTGCGACGGAGGCGGTATTCATGGCTCGCGGATTGCCGCGCTGTTTGGTGCTGCCGTGTTTGCGGTTTCCTGGAGAAACTTACCCGCGTTTGGCCCCGTCGGATCACTCTTGAGATCCACTTCCGGCTCCACGGAGAGCCCGACAAACAATGGCACTTTGTCGGGATCGTAATTCAGCAGATCGATGCGCACGGGCAGGCGCTGGACCACCTTCACAAAGTTCCCCGTCGCGTTTTGAGGCGGGAGCAAAGCGAGCGTCGACCCGGTGCCCATTGTGAACCCGGAGATTCGTCCCTCGAAGGACTGCTTGCTTCCGTACATATCCACCTTCACCTCGACTTTCTGGCCGATGCGTAGCTTGGCCAATTGCGTCTCTTTGAAGTTCGCATCGACCCAGATATCGCGGAGCGATCGGACGGCCATCAGCGTCTGGCCAACTTGAACGTGATTCCCGGGATTCACATTGCGGCGCGTGACTACGCCGTCGATCTCGGAAAGCACGATGCAATACCGCAAGTTGAGTTGCGCCTGCTCCAAGTCGCGCTCGGCTTCGGTGAGAGAGGCGCGCGCCTGTTTCA
>CBHXZU010000426.1:0-5819 GCA_966125105.1 uncultured Prosthecobacter sp. | reverse complement strand
GGTCGAACATCGAACGCGTGCTTTTCCAATGCATTTTGGAACTGCAAATTTGCCTCAGGGACAGTAAGGCGAACGCTGCTTTCGAATGAATGTTCCCTGTCGGTTGGAAAGAATCATTCCGACCGCGAGGAAGACCATCGCGCGCCCGTCGACAATCAATCTGCGCAAATCTACGAAATCTGCGGTTAAACCTGCATTGGTTAACCGGGGATCACCTCGGAGACGCGTTCGATCTTCAGGGCTTTGCCGGTTTCTTCGTCGATTTCGATCAGGGCTCCGCAGAGGCGCACGGGGCCGGTGGCTACGGGGTATTGGATGGGGCGGCCAGTGAGGAAGCGGGTGATGATGGGATCGATCTCGCGGCCGAGGCAGCTTTGGGCGGGGCCGCACATGCCGGCGTCGCAGAGGAATGCGGTGCCGCCGGGGAAGATCTGCTCGTCGGCGGTTTGCGTGTGCGTGTGTGTGCCGACGACGGCGCTCACTTTGCCATCGAGGAAACGACCCATCGCGATCTTCTCGCTCGTGGTCTCCGCGTGCATGTCGACGAAGATCACGGGCGTCTCCTGCCGCAGGCGCTCGACTTCGGCCTGGATGGCGAGGAAGGGATTCTCCAGCGGCGGGTTCATGAAGGTGCGCCCCTGCACGTTGACCACCGCGACTTTGCCTTTCGGCGTTTCGAGCACGATGCTTCCGCGCCCGGGAGTATTCGGCGGATAATTGATCGGCCGCAGGAGGCGCGGCTCCATGTCGAGGTGCGGCACGATGTCTTTTTGGTCCCAAATGTGGTCGCCACTCGTGATGACCGCCGCTTTGGCGCGCAGGAGGTCGGTGCAGATCTTCGGGGTGATGCCGCGGCCGTTCGCCGCATTTTCGCCGTTCACCACGATGAAATCCAAGCCCCGCTCTTCGCGCCAGCGAGGCAGTGTCTCGATGACGGCTTTTCGACCGGGTTCACCGACGACGTCACCGAGGAAGAGCAGCTTCAGCATAGAGTCCTCGCACCTTAGGAGAGCTTTACCAATTCGGGGAAGCAATTACGCCCGGCGAATTGGGGAAAGGGCGCGGTGACTGGTGATGCTGCGAAATGAGGCAAGCACGCATTGATTTACCGTGGCAACCCGCCCGCGCTCGCTGGGAGGAATCGGCGCAGATCTGGATATCGCTCCTCGAGTCAGGCATGTTTTCCGGCGATTCGGGCTTGTTAGGGGTCGATTCGGGTAAGGCGCGGGACGATTCGGATGTGTTAGGAGTCAATTCGGGCGTGATCGCGCTTGATTCAGGTATGCTGGCTGGCACGAAAACCATGTTCGTCCTCGATTCGAGTATGCTGTCGGTCGATTCGAGCATGTTGTCCGTCGATTCGAGTATGCTGGCCGACGTCGCGGCACGGTTTTTGTAAGTCTTGGGTTTGCTGTGGTATGCGCGGGGTGATTGCGACAGGGTGGCGCACTTTTTGCCCTCCTTGGGAAGCCGGCCGGGCTTGTCGTTGAACTCCGAGCAATTTCCCGGATCTCAGGATGAAGCCGGTCCATCGTTCGGCTTCTCAATGGCTGTCCCGGCCGGTATTGGAAGGCCCATGCAAGTTGCGCGGATTTTCTGCCTCCTGATTGCAGCTTTGTTCCTTCTCGCGCTGCCCGCCGACGGCCAACGGATGACTCCGTTGGTGAAAAAGGTGGAGTGGGAACGGTTGGAGAAGTTCCAGGAGACGATGACGCGAGAAGAGTTCCAGCGCTTGCTCGACACGGTCTATGCGCCGGGCGGAGCCGCGGCAGGGGTGATCGAAGTGGGAGAAAATGAAGCCGTGATCCGGAAGACGCTCACGCCTTCGGAAACGATGACGCTCCGTTTTGCGAAAGATGCCGCCAGCGCGAAGCCGGCGCCTCGGTTTTGGCGGACCAAGGCGAAAAACACGAAGAAGCTGCCGCTCAAGGGCGTGACGATCGCGCTCGATCCGGGGCACATCGGCGGAAAGTGGGGACTCATGGAAGAGCGGTCGTGTGCGCGTCCGGGCGACAAGCCGGTGCAGGAAGGAGACATGACTTTGCTCGTGGCAAAGCTAATGGCGCCAAAGCTCAAAGCGCTCGGTGCGGATGTGCAATTCGCGCGGGCGAAGCCTGAGCCGATCAGCGGATTCCAGGTGGAGTCGCTGCAGCCTGAGGCGCGGAAGGAACTCGATCTTCTCGGCATCACGGATGTCCGAGAGCGCTACGATGGCGCGCGAGACCCGCTGAAGTCACACACGGTGCAGTGGCAGGCGGAGAAGTTGTTCTATCGTGTCGCGGAAATCCGGGAGAGGGGTCGGCGCGTGAATACCAAGCTCGAACCCGATGTGGTCGTGTGCATTCACTTCAATGCAGATGATTGGGCGGATCCTTCAGCGCCCGTCTTCACGCCGACCAACGATCTGCATTTGCTCGTGCATGGCTGCTACAGCGCGGGTGAGCTTCGCTTCGATGACCAGCGATTCGAGATGCTGCTGAAGCTGCTTGATCGAAGCCACGAGCGGGAACTGGCGATGTCGATTCCCGTTGCGGAGGCGATGCGCAAGGCAACAGGACTGCCGCCTTATGCATACACCCAGGGGAATGCGATCAAGGTGCATCCCGACGGCTACATCTGGGCGCGCAATCTTCTCGCGAATCGCCTCTATGAATGCCCGACGATTTTCCTCGAGCCGTATCGCATGAATAACGAGGAGGTCTATGCGCGGATCCAGGCGGGTGATTATCCCGGCGAGCGCGAAGTGGCTGGCAAAATGCGGAAGAGCATCTTCCGTGAATATGCCGATGCGGTGGTCGAGGGGCTGGCGGACTTCTACCGTCCGAAAAAATAGGCGACAGCGGGCTACCGCGGAGGCTCGGGCTTTTGCGCCCCGCCATTGCCGCCCGGTCGACGGGCCAATTCTTCCATGAGCTCGATCTGCAATTCCTGCAGGGCGAATAGCCGCTGGGATTGTTGCTTGAGCAGGAAGTCCATTTTCTCGTGCAGGTGCCGGATTTCGAGTTCGGCTTTGAGATTCACTTTGTAGTCGTGCTCGCTGCGGGCGCGGTCTTTTGCCTCCTGCCGGTTTTGGCTCATCATGATCACCGGTGCCTGGAGTGCGGCGAGGCAGGAGAGCACGAGGTTGAGGAGGATGAAGGGATACGGATCCGGCGCGCGCGAGCCGATGATTGCATTAATCAGGATCCAAATGCCCAGGAAGACGCCGAAGCTGATGATGAATCGCCAGCTCCCGCCGAAGTCGGCGATGTGATCGGCCCATCGCTCGCCTGGGGTGAGCGCGCGTTCGAATTGCGCGTCCACGTTTTCCGCCATGACCTCGTGCTCGCGCAGGCTCTTCACCACGTCGTCTTCGAGCGTGGAGAGCTGGCCGATATCCTCTTCGAGCACGCCGCGCACGTACTCCGCGCGAAAGGGCGCGAGCGCCGTCGTGGAGATGAGGCTCTCATCGTCGAGATTCGAATGAGATTTCCGGATCAGCGCAGCGACTTTGGGGCGAACGGCGGAGAGGGGCACCAACTCTTCCGGCGAAAACTCTCGGTGCAGGATAGCGCAGGTGGAGTTCGGCATGGCTGCACTGTGCCACGGTGAGCGCGATCGACGAAGGCACAAAGCTGTCACAAACGCGGACGAGTCGACGAAGAGTATGCGCCCGGACTAATCCGCCGAATTCCTATGGCACCGAATCGCCGTCCTCGCGGAGTCGCAGCATATAGGTCTCGTCAAATGCGCCGGTGCCGCCGGTTGAACCGCCGTAAATGAGCAAGCCTTCGCCGGTCCACACGCCGGTCGCCATGCCGCGCGGGGATGGCGCCGCTTCATCGGAGATCGCCCGCCAACGGCCGGTCTCCGGATTGAAGCGCGCGCCTGTCGCGAGGTTCCCGCGCTTTTGATCGCCGCCAGCCCAATTCACCAATTCCGAGCCCGTCCAAGCGGCCACGTGAAACAACCTCCCTTCGACCGATCCGGGCGCCTCCACGGGGCGCCATTCGTCTTTAGCCGGAGAATAGCGCGCACCGGAGTTCACGCCGATGTTCATGCGCGAATCCGGAGTCACATTTGCCCCGCCCCACACGAGCATTTCGGATCCAGTCCACACGGCCTGATGTCCGCGGGCGGGAGCGGGCGCGCCTTGCATGGGCAGCGGAGTCCACTTGCGGGTCTCGGGGTTGTAACGCGCGCCTGTCGCGAGCGACTTGTTTTCCCCTTCAGCCAATCCGCCCCACACGATCATCTCGCGCCCTGTCCAGACTGCGGCTGGCTCCATCCGTGGTTCAGGCGCATCCTGCACGGGAAGTTCGCTCCAGCGGTCGGTGCGAGGATTGTAAGCGCCGCCGATGACCGGGCATTTGCCCCCGTCGCCCCAGCCGCCCCACACAAGCAGTTCCTCGCCGGTCCAGACCGCAGCCATTTGCGAGCGGCCCTCTGGCGCGCCCTCCATGCTCATCGGGCGCCACTTGTCCTCATGCGGATCGTAGATCGCGCCGTCACGATGATGCTGGGTCGGCGAGAAGCTGCTGCGGCCGCCCCAGATGATCATTTCTTTCCCCGTCCAGACCGCGGCATGCGCCCAGCGTCCGGAAGGCGCGCCCTCTTGCGAAGTCGGACGCCACTCGTTTTTTACCGGATCGTAAATCCCGCCGCTGTCGTAAAACTGATGCTCCGATCCGCCGCCCCAGATGATCATTTCCGAGTAGGTCCATATGGCGGAATGGAAAATCCGTCCGGGACCGAAACTGGCGCGCTGTTCCCAGCGGCCGGATTCTCCAACCGCCCGCGGTGCCGGCAGACTCGGCAAGCCGCCGACCTGGATTTCAATCGGGACCGGAGCAGCATGGAGTGCAGCGGCTGCAAGGATGGGAAACAGAAAAGCGGCTGGGCGCGTTTTCATGCTTCGATTTAGCCAGCGCGCCAGCATGTGTTCCATCGGCGAAGTGTAAAAGGATTGTCAGCCGCCAGCGCGTCGCGCCCAGAGCAAGTTGGGCGACGCCATTCCGCTTGGCGGGAGCTGCGAGCCGCGTATCGTGGCGCGAATGCTCCGCCTCCCGACGATCGTGCTTCTGGCCGCAAGCAGCTGTTTGCTTGCGCAAGAGCCGGCGCCTGCTTCCGGGACCGGAGGCGCCTCGGCCAAAACGGCGGAGGCCGCAGAGAATGCAGTCGTGGTGGACCCGGCGACGGAGAAGATCATTCACGGGGCGCTGCGGTGGCTTGCATCGCAACAGCAGCCCAATGGATCCTGGACGGTGGGATCCGGGCGGCGCGGTGAGCATCCCATCGCGATGACCGGTTATGTGCTGATGGCTTTCATGACCTGCGGCCATTTGCCGGAAGAAGGCGAGTATGCGCGCCAGGTGCGCATGGGGATGGAATACCTGCTCGATGTGATGTCGGTGGATGGGCAGTTCCGCGGAGTCGAGGGCGGGAAATACATGTACAATCACGGGATCGCCACGATCGCTCTGGGCGAGTTGTACGGCCAGACGCGGCACCCGGCGATGCGGGAGAAATTGCAGCGCGCCATCCAACTGATCATCTCGAGCCAGAGCGAATATGGCTCGCACAAGGGCGGGTGGCGTTATCAGCCGCGTCCGAGCGATGCGGATATCAGCGTGACCGTCCTGCAGGTGGTCGCACTGCGCGCCGCGAAGAACGCGGGCCTCGACGTGCCACAGCAGACGATCGACGACGCGGTGGATTACGTGCGGCGATGCTCAGTCCGCAACACGGGCGGCTTTGCTTACCAGGCGGGGCAGCAGTCGCCAGGGTATGCGCGAACCGCGGCCGCGATCTATAGCCTCCAGGTTTGCGGCAAATACGAT
>CBHXZU010000425.1:0-5827 GCA_966125105.1 uncultured Prosthecobacter sp. | reverse complement strand
CGCTTTGCAGCCAGGTGATGGCCGATTTCACCCGCGTGGACATCCTCGTAAACAATGCCGGCATCACGAAGGACGGCCTTTCGATGCGCATGTCGCCCGAGGATTGGGATGCCGTCATCACGACGAATCTCAAAGGCGCCTTCAACTTCTACCAGGGCGTCGCTCGCGCGATGATGAAGCAACGCAGCGGCCGCATCATCAACATCGCCTCTGTCGCCGGTCTCATGGGCAATGCCGGCCAGGCAAACTACGCCGCTAGCAAGGCCGGCCTGATTGCGTTTACCAAAGTCGTCGCGCGCGAACTCGCGACGCGCGGCATCACATCGAACGCCGTCGCTCCCGGCTTCATTGGCACCGACATGACCGAGGTGCTTTCGCAGGAGATCAAGGAGGGCGTCGCCAAGCAGATCCCCATGCAGAAGTTTGGCGAACCCGACGACATCGCCTCTGCCGTCGCGTTTCTCGCGAGCGCTGAAGCGCGCTACATCACCGGGCAGGTCCTGGCCGTCGACGGCGGGCTCGTGATGTAGGAGGGCGGGGCTCTGCCCCGCCTTGATGAAGCAAACATTTTTGCGTTCCTGCTCCCGTATCCCCCCACCAGGCGGTTCACGCTTCGCGGAGACTACGCCCTCCTTTGGTTTTGGACGGCACTCCAGGCGCACCGGCGCAAACAGGAGGTTTGATAACGCAGCCTCGCTCCTGACCTTCGCGCGTTCGCGCGCGGCGGGAGCCCGCCGCCCAAAACGGCCCGCAAGCATGGCGTGGATGTGCGTAAACTGTTCATTCCGGAAGAAATATCCTTTGCCGCACGGACTCAGTCACGTCACCCTAGACGCACCGTGCAACTCTACCTTCTGCGCCACGCTGATGCGGAAACTGTTGCGGCAAGCGACGACGAGCGTTTCCTCTCGGAAAAAGGAATGATGCAGGCGCAACGCGTGGCCCGCTTCTGCGAAGCGCATTCCATTCACCCGGAAGTCGTTTTTACCAGCCCCTTGCGACGGGCCCATCAAACGGCAGCTTTGATCGCCGACAAAGTCCGGTCAGAAATGCGCACAGTGCGCTGGCTCGCCAGCGGCGTAACGCCCGAGACGATTCTTCGCGAAATCAGCGAATACCGAAACTTGGAATCGTCCATGATCGTGGGCCACGAACCGGACTTCAGCCAATTCGCCGCTCACATGATGGGCGCCGCGCACGCGGAGAATATCCGGATTCGCAAAGCAACTCTTGCCCTATTCACGGTGCTCGAATTCCGCGCCGGCGGAGCACGCCTGGAATTCTCGATCCCGGCGAAGATGCTGTAGAGGAAGCGCCTGCTTTCTTCACGCCGGTTTGACCGCTGAAGTTTTCACTTCGCGAATTCGTCACGCGAATCCCAGGCGCAGGCCCTGACCTCCGCGAGTCGACTGCAGGGGAATTCATCTTTCGCCGAGAACTGCGCGTTTACTGCGCGTTTTATTGGCAGGGCGCTCAGCACACAACGCGCTCTGCTCATGCGCGCTTCGCCACGCCCTCCCGCATCCTTTCGCGCCGCTCTCATACAGCACCTCGCTGCGGAAAAATGCAAAAATCCGGCGCAAAGATCGAAAACTGCTTGCCGGAAAACGCGAGGCCACCCATAGTCGTCGTTCCTCTAAGTGACCCTATCGTCTAGAGGCCTAGGACACCGCCCTTTCACGGCAGTAACCGGGGTTCGAATCCCCGTAGGGTCGCCACCCCTCAGTGACGACAGCGAGAAGCCTCGCGATAGATCGTCAAACGGAACGCTTCGACATCCGGAAGAAGAAGCCTGCGGACAATTCCCGGCGCGGTAACCTCCCGGTATCGACCTTCCGACATCGGGCTTTCCATCCCGAGAGCGGAGCAGGTAATTTCCACCCGTCGTCTTCCCCATTTTGGCGGCGACATATGCGATGAGAATCGATGTCCGCAGAAGTCCAAATCCCGGCCCTCCCGCGGTCGGCTATGCGTTTGGGTTGCTTCTCATAGCCATCACCACTTTAGCGCGGCACATCCTCACGCCTCTCTTGGGAGCGGGTCTCCTCATCAGCGGCTACCTGGCAGCGGTCGCGGTCACCGCGGTGGTCGGTGGATCCCGCCCGGCTGCCGTGGCCACGATCCTCAGCATTATCGCTTCGCGCCTTTGGAGCGCTCATCCGCCAGGCGAATCGGCCAGCCACCTCAATGTCCTCTTCCGCGAGATCTACTTCCTCGCGATTTGCGGGTTTATCATCTGGCTTATCCGCGCCCTGCGGATTGCGCGCGATCGCGCCCAGGTGGAGCGAGACAAAAACGCGCTCATCCTTTCCAGCATCACCGACGCGGTGGCAACCATGGATCACGAGTGGCGCATCACCTACGCCAATCCGAAAGCGGAGGAGCTTTTCCGGCAGACGGGACGCGATCCAAAAGGCGTCATCGGCAGCTCCATTTGGGAACTCTATCCCGAGGCGGTCGGCTCAATTCTTGAAAAGGAATACCGGCGCGCCATGAGGGAAAATGTCCCCGTCGCATTCGAGATCGGCAGTAGTCAATTTGGTGTATGGCTGGCCGTGCATGCCTATCCCTCCGAAGCCGGGCTCACTTCACTATCGCGCGATATCACTGAGCTCCGTCGCGCCGGAGAGATGCAGCAAAAGCTCGCGGCTGTGGTCGAGTCGACCGACGACGCCATCATCACGACGACGATCGACGGACAGATCACAACATGGAACCAGGGCGCAGAGAGAATGTTTGGCTGCCCAGCAAAGGACGCAGTCGGCGACACGTTGTTCCAATTCATTCCGACCGAAGACGTGGAGGAAGAGCGCGCCGTGCTGGAACGCATTGCGAAGGGAGAGCATATCGACCACTACGAAACTCGACGCCGTCGAAGAGACGGAACGTTACTCGATGTCTCCATCATTGTCTCCCCCCTCCGCGATTCCGCGGGAAATGTGATCGGTTCCTCCGCCATCTTTCGGGACGTGACGGAGCGCCGCAAAGCGGAAGAGGCGCTGCGGCTGCAGAGGGAATGGTTCTCGGTAACGCTCGCAAGCATCGGCGACGGGGTGATTGCCACGGATCCAACAGGACGGATCACGTTCGTGAACCCAATCGCGGAAGCGATCACCGGCTGGAAATTGGACGATGCAATGGGGCTGCCGCTCAGCGAGGTGTTCCGCATCGTCAACAAGTCAACCCAGCAGCCCATCTCCGATCCGATAGGACACGTGATGCGCGATGGCTCCATCGTGGGACTGGCGAGTGACGCCGTGTTGATCCGGCGCGATGGAACACGTGTCGCCATCGAAGACAGCGCCGCGCCCATTCGCAACAGTGCCGGCGCGGTGCTGGGCGTAGTCATGGTTTTCCACGACGTTACGGCCAGGCGGGAGGCGGAGGATCAACTCCGATCGACCGAACAGCGTCTCCGACTCGCCACGAAGACGGGCAAAGTGGGCATTTGGGATTGGGATGTGACCAGCAACCACATCACGTGGAGCGAATCGCTCTACGCGATTTATGGCGTCGATCCCTCGGTTTTCGTTCCCACGGTCGAGAGCTTCGCCAATCTTCTCCATCCGGATAACCGCGAATTGGTGACGGGCCGAATCCGGCACGCGCTCGACCACGATTCCCAATACGAGGCCGAGTTTCGCGCGGTGCGTTCCGACGGCAATACGATCTGGCTCTACTCCAATGCTGCCGTGCTGCGGGAGCACGGCAAGCCGGTTCGAATGATCGGCGCGACAGTGGAAATGACCGAGCGCAAACTGGCGGAAGCGCAACTTCAGGAGAGTCGCAATTATTTCCAATCCGTCGTGGAAACGTCCCCCTCCCTCGTCGTCATCACCGACACCCAGGGGACGGTCGTGTTGTTCAACGGAGCGTGTGAGGAACGCACGGGCTACCGGCGCGAAGACGTGCTCGGAAGATCTTTGAAGAACTTCCAATTCGCCAGCCCGTGGGATATCGACGATGTGGAAACGTTCCGCCAAACGGCTGAAGCGGAATTACGCGAGCCTCGCGCCAGTCGCTGGCGAACGATCACCGGCGAAGATCGGTGGATTGAATGGCGCTCGGCGCGGTTGCCGGGCAAAACGGAGGATGAATACTTCCTGCTTCGCTCGGGCGTGGATATTACCGACCGCCGCCGCGCGGAGGAAGAACTCGCCGCCGCGCGCGATGCCGCGGAGGCTGCGAACCGCGCGAAGGATCGGTTCCTGGCAACGCTGAGCCATGAGTTGCGCACACCGCTGACGCCAGCGTTGATGATTTCCGCGGAGTTGGCGCGAAGTCCCGAAGTGCCGGAAGAGTACCGCCGCCATTTCGAGGTCATTCGCTCGAACGTGGAACTCGAAGCGCGACTCATCGATGACCTGCTCGACCTCACGCGTATCGCCGCCGGGAAATTGAATCTCAAGGTAAAGCCCTGTGACGCGCATGGGCTCGTCCACAAAGTCGCTGGCATCTTCACAGCCGATATTGCCGCGAAGCAGATCGAACTCACGCTGGATCTCGCCGCGACGGAAACGGTGGTTTGCGCGGACGAAGTTCGGCTTCAGCAAGTTTTCTGGAACGTGTTGAAGAATGCGCTGAAGTTCACGCGGCGCGGCGGTTCGATCTCCATTCACACGTCGAGCAATTGCCAATCTTTCCGGCTCGATGTGCGGGACTCTGGCATCGGCATTGCGCCAGAAGACGTGCACCGCATTTTCGACGCCTTCGTGCAGGTGGATGACGCAATCGTCGCCAGCGCCGGTGGCTTGGGCCTCGGCCTTTCCATTTGCTCCCTCCTCATGAAGGAGCAGGCTGGCCGGATCTGGGTCAGCAGCGAAGGACGCGGCCGCGGCTCCACTTTTCACATCGAAGTGCCACTCGACATGTCTTCCGTCGGCGCTGAGCCCAAAAACATTCCGCAGCTTGCCGGCCCAGGACTGCACTGCCGGATTCTCATCGTGGAAGACCACGAGCAAACCCGCGCGACCTTGTCGCGCCTCCTTGCGCAACGCGGGCACGAGGTGGAAAGCGCCGACTGTATCGCAACCGCCCGCATCACGGCGCAAAAGAGCGCATTTGACCTGGTGATCTCGGACGTCGGGCTTCCCGATGGTGACGGCCGCACACTGATGCGCCAACTCTACGGGCACCTAGGAATGCCCGGCATCGCGCTGAGCGGTTACGGAACCGATACGGACATCCGCAACAGCATCGAAGCCGGATTCTCCGCGCACCTCACCAAGCCCGTCGATCTCGAGGAACTCGACCGCGCGATTTCAGAGGTGATGCGCGGCCGTGCGGGCCAAATCGAGGTGGGAGCCGACGGCCTTTGAAGGAAGTTGCACGACACACATTCGGAACGCCGAAGGCGTTCAATTTTTCAGCGCCGAGCAAACTCTAGAATTGCGCGTCCCCCGCCCAAGGGTGCTCGCGTTTTGCGAGCGGGAGGTCGATGCGCTGCCCTCGTTGCGCATGCGATGCGAATACCGCCGCAATCATCTCGACGGTGACTCGTCCATCTTCCGCGCTGCATAACGTCGGACGATCCTCACGAATCGCGCCGATCAAATCGCGGGCTGGCAAAATGTGATTGGCAACCTGTTTTCCGAGATCGGCGATCGGCTCCGGCAAGCCGATGCCGGCGCTGGAGATCGGCGTCCACGGACGCGCATTTGCGCTCGGCAGGAAGGGATTTCCCGGAACGAAGTGCGCGAGCGGCTGCACATCGATCCGCAGGTCGATCAATCCCTTGGTGCCCACGATCTGGATCCCGAAGTTGGCTTCCTTGACCCCGGCGTTGCGAATCGAATCGAAGTAAGCGGGAAATCCCCGTTCCATCTCG
>CBHXZU010000424.1:0-5837 GCA_966125105.1 uncultured Prosthecobacter sp. | reverse complement strand
GTTTCCAAGGACATGTTTCCCGTTTCCAAGGACATGTTTCCCGTTTCCAAGGACATGTTTCCCGTTTCCAAGGACGTGTTTCCGGTTTCCAAGGACGTGTTTCCGGTTTCCAAGGACGTGTTTCCCGTTTCCAAGGACGTGTTTCCCGTTTCCAAGGACGTGTTTCCCGTTTCCAAGGACATGTTTCCCGTTTCCGAAGACGTGTTTCCGGTTCCCAAGGACATGTTTCCCGTTTCCGAGGACATGTTTCCCGTTTCCGAAGGCTTGTTTTCCGTTTCCGAAAGGATGTTTTCGATTTCGGATGAGGCGTTTTCGGTTTCCAAGCGCGTAATTATTCCATCGGAGGGGCCGGCGGAGGAGGAGGGACAATCTTTTTGGCTTTCGCCTGACGCCGGTTCCAGATCGCCGCGACCAGGAGCAAGCCCACGGCAATCAACCCCATCTTCGCGCCTGGCGCGCTGATGCCCCCAGGAATTAGAGCCATCCAGGCGAGGGGGATTGAAACCCAATATCCCCAGCGCCGAAACGTCCAGCTTTCCGCGATATCGGTGCCGAGAAAAGCCGCAAGCAACATCAGCGCATACGGCGCCCACTTGTGGATCTTCCACCCGGTGCCTCCCTGCTGGGTGTCAAAGTAGTAATGCCCCACCGTGCTGAAATCCGAGCGAATCGAGAGCGTTCCCCAGTTGTGCGGGTTGTAGTAATTGAAAAACTGCGAAACGAACAGGAGCGCCAGCGCGACCAGCGCGAGCTTGTTCGGCCCCGAGCGTTCCTTCCACCAACGCGCGATCTCATTCAGCATCGCGAGAGCAGTCGGAAATCGGAGCGCGGGATGTCAACACGCGCGCGAATTGAGCGCGCATTCGCAGAAAATCGAACTCACCGGAACTCAGCGACAGCGCCCATTCTGGATCCCGAAGGGATTAAAGCTTGCAGCCGGTGAGTCGCGCGAGGGACGAGCGCGACCACCATACACGCTATGATGCCTCCGGCATCCAACTGCGCCGCACTCCAGTTGAACGTCTGAGGCGCCCGCAGTTGCGATTTTATCGGCGTCGAACTCGACGCCTTACTCGAGCAAGAGTTGCACGACGTCTGCGTGCACATTGCCGTCGGCCGGGCCGTCGCCGATCGTCACCACGGCGGGCTTGCCGGGTTCGAAACGGTACTTGCCGAGGCTGAGGAAGCCTTTATCCGGCGCCGCGACTTTTTGATTCACCGCGATCGTCTTTTTACCCTCCGCGCTCTGCACGGTCACCGGCGTATTCGTGGCACGGTTTTCGTGCGGCGCGAAATTGATCCGAACGTCATACGTCCCCGCAGTCTCCACCTTGAATTCATAGCGAAGTCCTGCCGACTCCTTGCCAGTGCGATAACGATAGCCCGACGCAAAGTAATCCGGCAGGCCCTGACCCGTCGCCCACTTGGCGGTCGACTTCGCCTGCGCATCGTCGATCACGAGGCCCTTCAGCGTCGAAACCTTGAGCCCCTCGCCACCGCCTTCACCGCCCGCGTCCTTCACCGGCGGCAGCGGCTTGTAGTCCGAAGGGAGTGAAACCGCCTGCGTGTAAGTCTTGCGACGCGCCTGACCCGGCTGCCTGAGCAATTCCTGCAATTCAGGAAAGTAGCGCTCATACACTTCACGCGGCGTGCACTGGTTCTTCAGCGCGATGCTGGCCGCCTTGCCCACAACTTCGCCGATCATGCCGCCCGTCTTCATCACGCGCACGGTGCCAAGGGCCTCATGCGTCACGCTCACGCAGCGGCCTGCGGTGAAGAGATTCTCGATGTTCCGCGAATAGAAGCAGCGGTACGGCACCGGGTAGCCGTGCTTGCGATCCACGGCCTTGTCGAAGGCCGCGCGGGAAATGAACGGATCATCCTTCGCCACGCCCTTCGCGTATTCCTGCTTCGGGTAGTGCAGATCGATGTCCCACGTCGTCGGCACCGTGCCATCCGGGAACGGCTTCTTCTCCGCGATGTCTTCACGGGTGAGGATCACGTCGCCGAGCACCTGGCGGCTTTCGCGCGGCCCGCCGATGTAGGCGACCCACTCGAGCGCGGCGTCCGTGTGATCGGCCTTGCCGCCGCCATTCTTCATCGCATTCCACGCGCCGTAGATTGCGCGGAAGTTCCAGTCGCGCGTGTCTTCGAGCCCGAGGATCGGATGCTTATCGAAGCCGCTCTCCCAGAACCACTGCGCATGGAAACGCTGCGGATACGGGAAATCCTCCATCGCGAGCGGCAGCGCCCACGGGACTTCGGGGAAAGTCGTCGGCGAGCCCGTCTTCTTCCACCGCCACATGTTCGACATGCCCAGGTGCTCCGTCTCCTTGAGCGTGTGATCCGCGCCCGCCATGTAGGCGACGAAGGCGTGGCCAGTCGCGTCGCAGAAAAACTTGCCGCTGAACTTGCGGCGCAAGCCAGTCTTCACATCCAGCGCCACCACGCTGCTGATGCGCGACTGCTCCTTCTCCAGCGCGGTCACGTGGTGATTGAAGAAGAGCGAGATGTTCGGCTCGTCGCGCACGAGCTTCTCCTTCTTGTCGTCACCAAACTCCTCGTAAGTCCCCGGCGAAAGCTTCGCCTGGTCCTGGAACTCTTCCACGATTTCGCCGAGCTGCGGATACAGCCCGCGGCGAATGCCGCCCATCGCCCACACGCGCACTTCGCTCGAGCCGTTGCCGCCGAGCACCGGGCGATTCTGGACGAGCGCCACTTTGCAGCCCATGCGCGCCGCGGAGATCGCCGCTGCTGTTCCACCGTAGCCGCCGCCCACTACCACGAGATCGAAGCTGCCACCGTCCACCGGCTTCTCCGGCAATCCCGCAAGCTTCCAGCGAAACGCCGCGTTTGCGTCGTTGGATTGCTTCATGTCCGGCGGTTGAAAGCCCGGATCTTTGGAGAAAAGGATCGCGTCGCAGCGGCCTTCAAAACCCGTGAGATCGTGCAGCGCGATCGCCACCTCGGGCTTCGTGACGTCGATCTCGCCACCCGGCTGCCAATCCCAGCTCGCGCCCTTCGTGCCAAAGGTTTCGGACAGCGCCTTGCCGTCCACGAGCACCTGGAACTTGCCCGGCGCGCCCGGCGTATTCCACCGCGCGACCCAGTCCATGGTGCGGACCCAGACCTTCCACTTTCCCGTTGAAGGGAACTTCACCCTGGTCGTCGCGTCCTGCACCGGCTGCCCCATTCCGTGCGCAAGGAGGTAAGGCGAGCCCATGCTCTCGATGAACTGTGTGTCGTAAACCCAGCCACCCGGCTCGGTGAACTGTTCGGCTTCGACGAGCAACACATCGGCGGCCATCGCCGAGCTGGAGAGCGCGGCGGCGAGAAAGACGGATCGAAACATGAGAGAAGAGGACAAGGAGTGAGAACGGGAAAAACCCCGGAGACAGCTCTACTTAGAAGAGAAAAACGGAACGGCGACAGGGATGTCGTGACTATTTTGCGTTCGGAGCGGGCGGCGTTGCGGGCGCCGGCGCAGTTGGGGCCGCGGCGGGCGACGCGGCGGGCGACGCGGCCGCTTTGCCCTTCGAGCCCGGTCCAAGTCGCCCAACCCCCGGGAGCGCCTTTCCTTCCACCGGCTTCTTCGCGTCCTTCCAGCCCTTGATGCCGCCGGAGAGGTGATAGACCTTCGCAAACTTTACCTTCCCCGCAAGATCCAGCAGTGCCTGCGAGCTGCGGCGTCCGGCCTGGCAATGCACGAGGACCGGTTTCGTTTGGTCGAGCGCGGCGACGGCAGCGTCGAAATCAGTGTCGAAAAGATTCACGTTCACCGCGCCCTTGATGTGCTCGTGCTCGAACTCCTCGGGCGTGCGCACATCGAGCACGATCATCCCCGGATTCTCCGCGAGAAGTTTTTCGGCTTCGTCAGGCGTCACGTCCTTGGCTTCCACTTTCGCAACCGTCGAGGCTGCGGGCGAAGCCGGGGCCGCTGGGGCCGCAGGCGCTGGGGCCGCAGGCTGCTGGGCAAAGGTCGACACCGCGAGGATTCCCGCAGCGCACAAAACGGAAGGGACGGTCTTCATTCCGCGGAAGAAATGCCAGCGCGGCGATTCACGCAATCCGTAGTTTGCTTCGTTCCAAGCTGGGTGAGGAACATCTGAACAATCCGCGAGCGCGCTTGCGAGAGGAGCATGGGCTCCGGCCCGTACGGGAGCGCGCTCCAAGCACGCGGTGCATCAATGCGGGAAACCTTCAGCATAAGACACGTCTAGGCTGGCGCAGTGCCGCAGATTGCATGCTGCAACTCCTTCTACCCAGTTTAAGACGACCCCACCTACGGGCCGGAGGCCCATGCTCCCTTGGTAGTTTCCGCCGTGACACCTCCGCGACGTGCCGTAACCTTTTACTGTGCGCTCCGTTATCCCCAGCGTCGTCGCCGCCCTGGTCGGGTTCGTCATCGCGCGGCTCATCTTTTCGGATTCGGCGCCCGCCGATCTGCCATCGGCCACCGCGCCCGTTTCTGCTGCTCCACGCCTAGGGCCACCAATCGGCAAACCGGAATTGACAGACATCGCTGGCGAATCGAAGCCGGCGCCGACTCTCAAAGAGGTCCAGGCCGCCATCAACGGCAGCGACATCTTCGTCGCCGCAGCGAAATGGCAGGCGTGGCTCGACTCGGCCTCCGCGGAAGACCTCGAGAAGTTGGCCAGCGATCCGAAATCACTCCCGGAACCGTGGGCCTCCGACTACTACCACCAGTTCCGGAACGCGTTTTACACCGCCCTGGTCGAGCGCTGGTTTGCCGTGAACGAAAATGCGCTGCCGTCCATCCGGAAACTCTACGACGCCTTCAAAGCAACCAACGATTACGAGGCATGGCGAATCATGGATGCCGCCACCAAAGCGCGTCCCGAACTCTTTCTCACGGACCTCACGGAAAAGAAATCAACGCTCTCGCGCGAAGAAATCTCCGCTTTGCGAAGCCTCGCCGCTCGCGACGCGAGGAGAGCGCGCGAACTCGCATCTTTGCTCCCCGAAAAGGCCCGTAAATCCGCCGAAGCGATGATTATTCAAGGCATCGCGGAATCCGACCCGCTCTCTGCGCTCGCGCTCAGCCGCTCGCTCGGTCCGTCGGCCAATCGGCAAGATGAACGATCCGTGCACGCAGCCATCATCGCCGCCGCGGAGCGCATCGGACCCGGGATGTTGAAACAAGTTTTTGCCGACGCCAATGGGGCCTTCGATGACGATTACACCGCGCGAATGCTTTTGCTTCGCTATCCGGAACTCGGCGCGCACCTGAAGGCGGAGGAATCAAACCCCAAGATGGGCAACTCGCCTTTTCCAAACCCCACCCTTTTTCGCGAAGCGGATCTCATGACCACGGAGGACCGCGCGCGGAGGGTCGAGCAAATCACCGGCATGCCGGAAGGCGTCCGCGATTCGGCTGCCGCCGCGCTGGCCGCGTCCTGGGCGCGCGATGAACCGCTAAAAGCTGCCGAGTGGGCGATGAAATTGGCGAAGCCCGATGCAGCGGACAGTTCAGCAAACCAAGCCGCGCATTTCGCCTTTCTGCGTTGGATTCACGTAGACCGCGACGCCGCGGTCGCCTGGCTCCGCTCGCAACCGGAGAGCCCCCTGCGCAATGCCATCGGGACGAATGCCGCGAGCTTCCTGGCCGAAGCCGGGGACTTCGCGGCGGCGATGGAGTTTTGCCGTCCCACTTCGTCCAAGCCCGATCAAGACGCCCTTGTGCACCTGGTGCAGATTTACGCGGAACGCGATCCTGGCGGCACCGCTGCGTGGCTCACCAGGGTTCCCGAAGCGATCAGTTTGGAAACGGCGTCCAGGTTGTTTGCGAGCTGGGATCCGCGCGATTCGGCGGCACT
>CBHXZU010000423.1:0-5838 GCA_966125105.1 uncultured Prosthecobacter sp. | reverse complement strand
AATCAGAGCTACATCGACCGCTCTACCGGCCTGCACGCTGTGCTGAAAGGCTTGTACCAACTTGCGATCCACAACGCGGCGCCTGAATCCGGCCACAGCGAGAAACCCCTGAACGGGCAAAACTCCTCGATGAAATACCGGATCCCGATCGATACTTTCGCCACGATCGAAAAAGTCGTAAATCCCCATTTCGACAACAGTCCCGGATACTTCCGCAGTGCCACACAGGTCTGCGACCTCGACCTGCTGCTCGACCATTCCAAAATCAAACCGCCACCGGGCGTGCCAAACTTCGATAGCCCATCCAAGCGCACCAGCTTTTGGACTGCAGCCGGGATGACGGGCGACAATGCGCGCGAGCGGCTTTATGCCCACATTTATCCGCGGATTACCACGCGCTCGAACACCTACACCGTGCACGCCTGGGCCCAAACGATCGCGAAGAATCCGTCCGCACCAAAAGATCAGTGGAATCGGTTTGATGAATCAACGGACCGCATCATGGGAGAATACCGCGGTTCCACGACCATCGAGCGGTTCCTCGACAAGGAAGACGACGCGCTTCGGAAAGATAAATACGACGCCGCGCAACCCAACTCAAAGAGCCTCGATCCCTACTTCCGGTTCCGAATCATCAATCACAAGCGATTCGTGGCGCAGTAGAACGTCCGCGCCCGCCGGATTCGCTCCCCCAGCCCGACGTCTTGGCTGTCACCTGCTCATTTTGCGCGTAATATGGTTTACACCACGCCTGTCGCATCCCCGGCGCGGGCGTCAAAAATCAGAAGTCCGTCCAGCGTCTGAAAGTCTGATTACCGACCTAAAAAGCCAAATTGGAGACACGTCGCGCGGCATTTAAGACCCATCGCGCGGCATTCCAGCAGGCCCGCGCGGTGTTCTGGATGTAAGAAATTCGGTTTTTGTGAGGCCGCGCGGCGTTCCAGGCACAAAATCCACGGTTCCAGCCGCCCCGCGCGGCGTTCTGGATCGCCCGCGCGCCGTTCCAGGCGGCCCGCGCGGCGTTTGAGACAGCGCAAATTCTGTTTCAGACAGCCCGCGCGGCGTTCCAGACAGCGCTCGCGCGGTTTTAGTCAGGCTCCGCGCGATTTTACTCAGCCCAAATTCCGTTCTACCCAGCACAAATCCCGTTCTACTCAGCAGGAATTCCGTTCCAATCAGGAGAAAGGCCGTTCCAGCCAGGACAAATGCCGGTTTCACCAAGCAGAAAATCCGTTTCACCGAGCTGGTTGGCCGACTATCCCAAGGGGGCTCGCGCACTCATTACGCAGCAAAATGCCCCGCTAGCAGCGATCGACACTCGCGGGATGGAACTGAGCCTTCGGCCCTCAATCACAGCCGGTCCGACCGCGATCGAGATTCCCCGCCCTGCGGCCTCTACGTCAAACACGCCATCCCCGCGCCGGCCTCCTCTTTGCAAGGTCCATGCTCGCCACAAAAGGCGGCTTGGGGCTTGAGGTCGAGTTCCTCCAGCAACGCCTGGTCGGCGTCTTTGCCGGGGTTCTTCGCGGTGAGGAGCTTGTCGCCGTAGAAGATGCTGTTGGCGCCGGCGAAGAAACACATCGCCTGGCCTTCCTTGCTCAGGCGCGTGCGCCCGGCGCTCAAGCGAACCTTCGCCCGCGGCAGCGCGATGCGCGTGGTGGCCACGAGCCGGACGAGTTGGAAAATATCCACAGGTGCCTGGTCCTCGAGCGGCGTGCCCGGCATCGGCATGAGGCAGTTGATCGGCACGCTCTCCGGCGCGGGATCGAAGTTCGTCAGCACCTCGAGCATCTTCAGCCGATCGAGTTCCGTCTCGCCCATGCCGATGATCCCGCCGCAGCACACGCTCATCCCCGAAGCCTGCACGTGCGAGATCGTATCGAGCCGATCCTGGAACGTGTGGGTGGTGACGATGTTCGGATAATGCTCCGGCGAGGTATCGATATTGTGGTTGTAGGCCGTGACCCCCGCCTCCTTCAGCGCGTGAGCCTCCGAGCGCCCGAGTTGGCCGAGCGTCACACACACTTCCATGCCGAGCTTCGAAACGCGTTTGACGCTTTCGAGGACCGATTCAAATCGCGGATCGCCGCTGCGCACGCCTTTCCAAGCGGCGCCCATGCAAAAGCGCGTGCTGCCGTTTTCCTTCGCGCGTTTCGCCACTTCCTCGATGGCGTCCGGCGTCATCAGCGACTCGCGTTGCACGCCGGAATTGTAGCGGGCGCTCTGAGCGCAGTAGCCGCAGTCCTCGGAGCAACCGCCGGTTTTGATCGAAAGGAGGGTGCACAACTGCACTTCGTTTTCCTTCCAATGTTCCAAATAGGTCTGCCGAGCGCGGCTGATGAGATCGAAAAAAGGCGTGTCGTAGATTTCTTGGAGCTCGGCGAGCGTCATTGCCCTGTGGAAATGACGCGTGAGTCCGCGCCTGTCCAGTAAGGACTCCGTGCCGAATCGACGCGCAAGGGCCGGCGCCGGTCTACTTCAAGAGACTCGCGCTATCGGCATCGAGGTAGAGGGTCGCCGAATAATGCCGGCGCATCGCCGTGGCCGGGCATTTTTCACCGATCGGATCGCGCACCGTCGCTCGGACAGCCTCGGCTTTGCGCGGACCGGGAACACTGCAGACCAAAACCTCGGCGTGCATGAGAGCTGGGATCGTCAAGGTGATCGCGTGGGTCGGCACCTCTTCGATTTTTGGAAAACAGCCGTCGTTTACTTGTTGCTGGCGGCACAGCTGGTCCAACTCGACGACCTTTACGGACGCCATGTCCTTCAGATTGGCAACGGGCGGGTCGTTGAACGCCAGATGGCCATTTTCCCCCACCCCGAGACAGCAGAGGTGGATCGGCGCCTCGGCGAGGAGCCGTGTGTAACGAGCGCACTCTTTCTTCGGGTCGGCGCTTTCACCCGCGATACCATGAAACGTAGCGCCCTTTGCGCGGCTGAGCACGTGATCCCGCTGATAGGAACGAAAAGTCTGCGGATGCTGTTCCGGCAGGCCGAGATACTCATCCATGTGGAAGATCGTGACCTTCGACCAATTAATCGGATGAGCCATGATGGTGCTGAGGGTTTCATTTTGGGAAGGCGCGCTCGCGAGGATGATGCGCGCTTCACCATGCTTCGCGATCGCCTGCTCAATGACGTGAGCAGCGTGCTCACCCGCCCGTTTTCCCATCTCTGCGCGGGTCGGGCTGATTACGACGGTGAGTGCGTCTGCGCTGAAGGTGGCCATAAGGTAAGTCGTCTGGAGTTATTGGGCTAAGGGAGGCTCGGTATTGCTTCCGCCAGAATTGCGGCCAACTGTCCAGCCGCGCGCTTCCCGGTTTCGAGAACTTCATCATGTCCCAAGGTGCCGGGATGAAGCCCGGCCGCCCAGTTAGTGAGGCAGGAGAATCCCGCCACCTCGATCCCCAGGGCCCGCGCCTGGATCGCCTCGAGCACGGTGCTCATGCCCACCGCGTCCGCGCCCAGCGTTTGCATCATGCGGATCTCGGCCGGCGTCTCGTACTGGGGCCCGAGCAACCCGGCATACACGCCTTCGTGAAGCGTGATGCCTTTCTGCTGCGCCACGAGCGCGAAGTGCTCGCGCAACTTCGAGGAATACACCTCGCTCATGTCGAAGAAGTTCGCTCCACCCACCAAAGGCGACGTGTGCGTGAGGTTCAAGTGATCGCGAAGCATCATCCATGATCCCGGCGAATGCTTCGGATTACACGTGCCGGCCGCGTTCGTGAGCACGAGGCGTTTTACGCCGCGCTCGGCCATCCACCGCGTATGGGCGGTTACTTCCCGCCCCGAGAGGCCCTCGTAAAGGTGCGCGCGACCCTGCGCGGCGACAGCAAGGACTCCGCCAATGCGGCCGAAAACAAACCGTCCGGCGTGTCCTGGCACCTTCGACTTGGGCAATCCATCGATTTCGCCGTATGGCACCTCGGCTACCACGTCCATCTGCTCGACAAAACTTCCAAGTCCCGAACCCAATACGAGTCCCCAAGCGGGACGAAGCGACTGCCATGACATATTGCCAGACTGTGCAAGGTGTTGCTTCGCGGCAAGTGTAAGCGGAAGCGCGGCCGCTCATCGCGCCAATTGGCGTATCACCAAAGGGGCGCCACCGTGCCAGTTCCCGAAGCTACGTAGGAGCGGCCTGTTTATTGCAATCGGCGTCCCACACGACAGAGCGCCAACGGGGCGACATCAATCGGCTGGCGACCTGTGATGTCGCTCCTCTGGAGCTCTTCCCGCCTTGAGCGCCAGGCTATCAACAGGCCGGAGCTTCGAAGACGAGATCTCCAGAAATTCTTTCGCGCATTTCCATCCCGCGTTTTCATACCTGGAAACTTGGGTGCAACCCACCTCCCTCTAACCTACCCCGGTCTAACCAACCTCGCTTAATACGACCACGCCCTCGGCGACCACCCGTTCACCGACGGAGGCTTTTGTGTCGAACTGCCAAAGTGGTCCCACCGCCGCGATCTTGCGGGCGCGAAGGCTAATATTGTCTCCCGGAAACGCAGCGGCGGGAAACTTCATCGCCTTGAGCGCCGCCAGGCGAAAGCTCTTTCCCTCCTGACCTGCGGCCAAGCCTGCGGTCTGGGCCAGTGCCTCTGCAAGGATGACCCCCGGCACAAGCGGCGCGCTCGGGAAGTGCCCGGCAAAAAATGGCGTGTCCGCCGGGAACACCTTTTCGGCATCCGCCGATTCCCCCGGCACCCGGGCTATAACGCGGTCGACGAAGATGAATGGTTCGCGGTGGGGCAAACCCAACGCGATCGGGTCCTCAGCCATGGCCGAATCACAGTGCGGTCGGCGCCGGCGATGGTGGTGGCGGCGGCTCAGCGGGAGCGGCTGGAACGAAATACGCGAATCGCCAGCTGCCATTTACCATCCGCACGCCAGCCCGATAACCGCCATAGTTCCCCGGATCAGCGGCGAATTGCGGCGGTACCACCATGTAGCCGTCGTAAGGGACCCACTGCGCGCGCATCAGATGCGAAAGCTCTCCCCAGCTGTTCGCGCGGTCCCAGTACGAAAATGGATCTTCTCCTGCGGGCGGACTGTCCCAGCGATAGCCAAAGTCCGGCGCCATCATCGACGCGAGCATCTGCCGGTCTTTCCGATCCACTGCCACGCGCAGCCGTCCCACAAAGCTCTGAAATGCGACATCGCCGCTCTCATCCTTGCCAGCTTTGGCCTTTTGCTTGGGATCCTTCTTCTCGTTCGGACAGCCGGTCAGGAGCGAAATCGCGAGAATCGCAGAGAGGAAACGAATTGGCATGCGCGCTACATGTGAAAGCTGCGCCGAATTCCGCCAGTGCAAAATCGCGCCCGGTATCGATTTCCTCCAGCCTCCGCATTCACCAGAACGGCCAAAATGAAAAATCGCGAGGATTCTGAAACGCGACCAAGTGCAGCTCGCGCTTGGCCAAACGTAAACTGATTGATAGACAGCGGCGTGCGCGCGTTGATCGCTTTCCTTGCCTTGGCCGTGCCGGCACTCGCTGCCGATCGGTTTCTCGGCTGGCAAAGTTGCGCAACCTCAGGGTGCCATGGCGGCGGACAAGGCGATGACCAGGTGCTCACCTGGCGGCAGAAGGATCCGCACTCACGGGCCTATGGGATTCTGATTTCCGAGCGAAGCAAACGCATGACGGACGCGCTCGGCATTGCGGACGCGTCGAAGAGCAATCAGTGCACGCTCTGTCATTCGCCTATGCACAGCGCGGATCCCGCGCGAATCGCCTCGACGTTGAAGCAGCCAAATCAAGGCGTCTCGTGTGAATCGTGCCATGGACCGGCGGAGGGCTGGCTGCGATATCACACGCGCACCGATATCAC
>CBHXZU010000422.1:0-5849 GCA_966125105.1 uncultured Prosthecobacter sp. | reverse complement strand
CGGTATTCCCATCGAAGCCCCAGGCGGTTCTGACCTCGACGCAGTTCCCGCAGGGCGACGGAGTGGGCAACATTGTGGTGACCAAGCAGGGCAAAGTGACCTTTAAAGGCCGCCTGGCGGATGGTACGGCGGTCACGATGTCCGCACCGCTGTCGTCGGATCTGGAAGCGCCGCTCTTTGTTTCGCTTTACGGTAAGAAAGGATCGATCGCCGGCAAGATTGCATTCGACAAGACTCAATCGGACAGCGACGTCGAAGGCTCTGACTTCCTCTGGATCCGTCCGCAGCAGGACAAGGCCAAGAACTACACGGCAGGTTGGCCCAACGGCGTCAAGGTCGACCTCATCGGAGCGCGTTACGCGCCAGGAGACTTCACGGTGGGAAATGCCACGTTCACTGCTGAGGATGGCAACCTGACTGGAGCGGTCACCAAGACGGTGAGCATAGCGGCGAAGAACAAGGTCACAAACGTGCCTGCCACGGATAATACGTTTAAACTGACGATCGTCACAAACACCGGCGCCGTCGGCGGATTCTTCCCGCACACGGACGGGTCGAAGACCAACTACATCGGAATCATCCTGCAGAAGGGCGCAAACAAGGGGGCATTCGGCTATTTCCTCACGAACGTGCCGCGCAACGCGCCAGCGGGAGTGAGCGGCGGAATCAGCGTCAGCGCCAACTAATCGCCGGGAACTCTCAACGGGCTCCGCTGCGAATGCGCGGCGGAGCCCGTTTTATCCCGGTGAACCATTTCGTCTGACTGTTCAGCAAAACGTCACGGTTCAGACGCACACCTGTCACAAGCGTCCTCTTTTTTACAAAAAGCGATGCCGCAGCATCCCTTCCATCGAGCTTTAGTAGCCCAAGCCACCACTGGCGCAGGCATCCTCGCGCTCAGCCTTTCCGGGCCGCAAGCAGCGTTCGGCGAAGCAACGGCTTCGACGCCCACGCAAGCGGAAAGGGCTGTCCCTGCGGAAGCGCCTTCGATGTATATCCGTGAATACCGGGTGCTCGGAACGAAGCAGTTGCCGCGCATCGAAGTGGAGGAAGCGGTTTATCCTTTCCTAGGTCCGGGGCGGACATTTGACGACGTGGAAAAGGCGCGCGCCGCGCTGGAGAAGGCGTATCAGGACAAGGGTTATAAGGCGACGCAGATCGTGGTTCCGGAGCAAACCGGCCGAGGCGGAATCGTACTGCTGCAAGCTTACGAAGGCCAGGTGGGCTCCCTGCGGGTCAAAGGAGCGAAGTATTTCCTTTCGAGCCAGATCAAAGCGCGCGCTCGTTCCTTGGCCGAGGGCAAGGTGATTAACTTCAACGATGTCACGAAGGACATCGTGGCGCTGAATCAACTTCCCGATCGCCGGGTCGAGCCGAAGCTCACGCTCACCGGCGATCCCGGAGTTTACGACATCGAGTTGATCGTGAAGGACAAGCTGCCGCTTCACGGGAGCATCGAGCTGAACAACCGCAAGAGCGCCGACACGACAGACCTGCGGCTGAATGCATCGCTGAGTTACGCGAATCTTTGGCAGAAGGGGCATACCATCGGCGCGAGTTACCAGATGTCGCCGCAAGACCCGGGCGAGGTGAAAGTCTACTCGGGTTATTACATCTGGCGGTTCGAGGAACTGGACTGGCTGAGCCTGATGTTCACCGGCACGAAGCAGGACAGCAATGTTTCGACGCTTGCGGGCGTTGCAGTCGCTGGTCGCGGGGAGATCGTCGGTGTGCGCGGGATTATCACGCTTCCTTCGCTCGAAAAGTTCTACCAGTCGTTGACGCTTGGTTTCGACTACAAGAACTTCGATCAAAACGTGGTGATCGGCGGCGTCGAGGATGTCACCCCGATCAGCTACTATCCGCTGAGCATCGCCTACGATGGCACTTGGGTAGGGGAGCGGAGCACGACGGAATTGAGCGCCGGCGTCACGATGCATCTGCGCGGAATGGGGAGCACGGATGAGAGCATCGAGCGCAACCGATTCGGCGCCGACAGCAGCTTCTTCTATTTCCGCGGCGACCTTTCTCACGAATACGAGTTCGAGAATGGGTGGCAGATCTTTGGCCGCGTGCATGGCCAGGCCGCCGACGGGCCGTTGGTAAATAGCGAGCAATTCGGTGGCGGTGGCGCCGATACCGCCCGCGGTTACCTCGAGGCTGAAGCGCTTGGCGACAATGGTCTCTTCGGCACACTCGAAGTGCGGACGCCATCGCTCCTGCGCATGAAGCGAGTTCCGGGAGTTGAAGGCAGTCCCGATGAGAACACCGGGAACGAGTGGCGCTTCTACGTATTTGGCGACGCGGGAACCGTCACACTCCACGAACCCTTGCCGGAGCAGAACTCCAGTTACCGCCTCGCGAGCATCGGGGTCGGAACCGAGATCACGCTGCGCGAGCATTTCCACGCGTTGGTCGAGCTGGCCCTTCCGCTCACCACCGTCACGCAGACCACCGCGCACGATCCGCGGGTCAATTTCCGCCTCTGGGCGGACTTCTAGTCGCAACTCTTCAGTGAAAATCGCCCAAATGGAATTGTATCCAGTTACTGCGTCTACTCTTTACCGCCGTCGCGCGTTGCATTGGCTCTGCCTCGCGCTCGCCTTGTTGTGCAATGCAACAATCTACGCAGGCGAGACGTGGTGGAATGAGCATTGGACGTCGCGGAAGAAGATCACGATCGATACCACGCAGTCGGCAGGGAACATCTCGGAGCCGGTAGGTGGGGCCACCGTCTTGCTGCGTCTCTACGAGGCGAACTATCCGACGACAGCGAAAGAAGACCTGAGCGATCTTCGTTTTGTCGGAAGTGATGACAAGACGGTCTATCCTCACCACGTGGAGAAGGTTGATTCCCTCATGGGGGAGGCGTTCGTGTGGGTGAAGGTTCCAGAGATTCAACCGAACGCTAAAACGACCTTCTGGCTCTATTGCGGATCGGGCGGCTCGGATGCGACGAAGGCGGAGGACGTCAAAGGCAGTTATGACGCAGATGCCGTCCTCGTTTACCACTTCGGCGAAAACGGCGGAGTCCCTGCGGATGCAACCAAGAATGGAAACAATGCTGAGGCAGCAGGGGGAAAAGCAGAAGGCTCCTGCATCGGCAGCGGCATCAGCTTCAACGGAAGCAACGCGATCAATGTTCCCACCTCACCGTCGCTTCTGTGGACTGACAACTCACCGCTCACGCTTTCGGCATGGGTGAAGGCAACCACGGCGCAGGACGCTGTATTCATTAGCCGACGCGAAGGAGGCAAGGCGCTGGTCCTTGGGACCGCGAAAGGCGCGCCTTACGTCGAAATCTCCGGCCAGCGCGGCGTTGCTAAAAACCAGGCGGTTGCGCCGGGATCCTGGATGCACCTCGCGGTTGTCAGCGAGGGCGCAAAGACCACCTTGTTTGTAAATGGCGAACAGGCGGCGGCGGTTCCGGTGGGTCTTCCGGGATTGAACGGTCCGCTCGTGATCGGCGGCGATAGCGATCCTAGTGCAGGCAAGTTTGTCGGGGAAGTGGACGAACTTCAGATCCACAAAGTCGCTCGCCCGGTCGGATTCGTGCAATTGGCCGCTTTCGGCCAGAACGGCGAAAAGGCTGCGCGCATCGTCTCGGTTGGCGAAATGGAGCAGCCGAAGAGTTGGTTCAGCTTTCTGAAGACCGGCTACTTCGGCGTGATCATCGCGAACCTCACGCACGACGGATGGGCCGTGATCATCATCCTCGCGATCATGTCGGTGATCAGCTGGTACATCATGTTCTCGAAGATCCGGTACCTGAACTCTCTGACAAAAGGTAACCACGTTTTTCTCGATCAATGGCGCCACGTCGCAAGCGATCTTACAGTTCTCGACGACGCAGATGAGGAAAAGTCCCGCACGTTGGGCGGACGATTCACGAAAGAGAGCGCGAAGGCGCTTCGGAAGTCATCCGTTTACCGTATTTATCACATTGGCGTTGAAGAAATCCGGCATCGTCTCTCGGAAGACCGCGCGCAGGGAGTAAGGCGCGGACTCGCCGGCCGTTCAATCCAGGCGGTGCGCGCGAGCCTCGACGGCGGACTCGTCCGCGAGACGCAGAAGATCAACAAACTCGTCGTTATCCTGACGATCTGCATTTCCGGGGGGCCGTTCCTCGGTCTGCTCGGCACCGTGGTCGGCGTGATGATTACGTTTGCCGCAGTGGCTGCGGCCGGTGAGGTGAACGTGAACGCCATTGCGCCGGGTATTGCGGCGGCGCTTCTCGCGACCGTGGCCGGCCTGGCGGTCGCGATCCCTGCACTCTTCGGGTATAATTACATCCTGTCCCGCGTGAAGGACGCGAAGGATGACATGCACGTGTTCATCGACGAGTTCGTCACGCGCATGGCCGAGTTTCATCGCGAGCGAAACGGAGTCGCGGAGTAAGCGCAGATCGGAGGCACTGCCATGCAAGTCCAGGACGATAAACCTTACGACGACATCAACATTACGCCGATGCTCGATCTGGCGTATGTGTTGCTCGTTATCTTCATCCTCATGTGCACCGCGTCGGTGCAGGGCCTGAAGGTAAACCTTCCGCGTGGCAGCAATGCGGCAAAGAGCCTGGCCGCGCAGAAGCTCCAGGCGGTCACGGTGAACCCGGAGGGGAAGATCTTCCTCAATACGCAGGAGGTGACTTTGCCCGAATTGGAAAGCCGCCTCGCGCAGGCGAAATCTCAGAACTCGAATGTTCAGGTCGTGGTGAAGGGCGACAGCGTCACCCAATACCAAAGTGTCATGGATGTCCTTAACGTCGTCGGCCAGCTCGGCATCACCCAAGTGGGTCTCGCGACGAAGGCGTCGAAATAAACCGGTAAGTTCCATGAATACCGACGATCAAAATCAGACAGCGGTGCTCGAAGAGCCGAAGCGGATTTCAGCGCCAGCGATGGATCCCACACCTGCGGGACACGGCGGATGGGACGACGAAGACGAAGCGCCAAGTGGTTTCAAGAAGTGGCGCGCGCCGCTCATCGTCGGAGTGCTCACGCTTGCCGGGCTCGCCTATGCATCCGTGAGCCTGTCGAAAAAGGAGGGACCCGTACAGGCACAGCAGGTCACGCAGGTGCGGATCATGATGCCGCCTCCTCCGCCACCGCCACCGCCGCCACCACCTCCGCCAGAGGCGCCGAAGGAGGAGAAGATGATCGAAGAAGAAAAGGTGGAGGAAGCACCGCCCGAACCAAGTCCCCAAGTGGAGACTGCGGTGAAAGGCCCGGGAAGCGGTGGAATGACCGTCAAGGCGGGTAATAGCTCCGGAATCTTCTCGAACCGCAACGCCACGGCAAATCCGCGCATGAAGTGGAGCGCTTACGCGACCACCGCGCAGGCGCGGATCATGGATGAGTTGCGGAAGAATCCAAAGACGCGCAGGGCAGCGCTGCGTGTCGACGTGCGGATTTGGCCGGACAGCACTGGTCGCATTTCCCGCGCAAACCTTGCGTCTTCCACGGGCGATGCGGCGCTGGATGCCGCCATCCGCGACGAGATTCTCACCGGACTCCAACTTCCCCAGCCGCCCCCGGAAGGAATGCCCACGCCGATCGTCATGCGCGTGACTGCGCGCCGGCCAAACTGACCCGACTTACTCTATTTCAAGAATGTCTAAATCCGTCACAGGATCACGTGCTACTTTTGTCCTCGTATCTTCGCTTTGCGCGGGAGCGATGGCGCAGGCCGCCCAGCAACTTCCCCCTTTGGAATTGCCAAAGGGGGATGCGCTTGCGGCTGCGACTTTGCCTGCCGCATCGGCAGTAGCCGCCGCGAGTGAGCCAGCGTCCAAATCGGGGGCGGTGGACCAGGTGGCGCCGATTGAGGCGGATCCTGCGGCGGCGCCG
>CBHXZU010000421.1:0-5851 GCA_966125105.1 uncultured Prosthecobacter sp. | reverse complement strand
CCCATGCGCGCCCCCGCTTCAAGTTCTGCCGCCGGCATTGCACTGCCTGCCGACGGCATTGCACAGCCATCCGGCACGATTGCACTCCCTGCCGGGACCATTGCGCCTCCACTCGCGACCATTGCAGTCCCTGCCGTCGCCATTGCACTTCCCTCCGTCTCCATTGCACTCCCATCCGACAGCATTGCACAGCCCGCCGACGCAATTGCACTCACCTCCGACCAAATTGCACTTCCCGCCGACACCATTGTACTCCCGTCCGCGAGTTCCACGGGCAGATTGTTCCACGTTGCGATCTCCAGAAACCGGGGCTATTGCCGAGTCGTTTAGCCGTCTTGCGGCGACGCCACCCGGAAGCCCGCGTTGTCAGCGCTAACGACTTTCCGACCGATCAATTCAATTCACCGGCTGCGGCCATGGCCAATCGCCATTTTGCCAGTCTATTACCGGTCGCTTGATATCGGGTTGCATCGCGTGCGCCCCGCCATCATCGCGTCCATTCCAGCCCACCGAATATAGCACGAAGGTTCCATCCGGTCCAGCGCGGTAACGAAGCGGTCCGCCGCTCATGACGTCGCCCGGCACTTTTGCCAGGAACTCAGGTGCCAGCGCGTCGAGTTGCGGAGGAACGGCTTGATGCTTGAGCCGGTAACGCTCGATCGCGACCGCGATCCGCGCCAGGTCCACGGTCGTTTGCCCAGCTGCACATCGTTGTTGGATCAATGTGAGTTGGGGAGAGACCAACGCTGCAATCATTATTCGAGGATTCGCCCGCTGCGCGGCGATTGCATCCATATATGCCTTCTCCTGCGCCTGCATGGCCGCGGAATCGAACCGGCGCTCCCCTGGCTTCACCGTCTGCAGTTGCTGATCATAGTAGCGGCAGATGCGGGCTTTGTTGAAATCGACCCACCCCGGCGGAAGGAACATGCCACTCACCCGCGCGAAGAAGGGCAGGTCAGCCTTGCTGCCAAAATCGAAGACTGTCGCCAAAAGTTGGGGCTGCTGCTTGAGCGTATCGAGCGCCTGGACTCCAAGAATCGACCGTTCGCCGCGGACGCCCCGCAGAAAGCCAGTGACTAAATCGAAGCGCGCCAGCGCAGCTTCGAAGGAAGCCAGTTGCGGTTCATTCCAATGGCGTCGCAGCAGACCTTCCCAAAGCGGCTGCATTTGCTCGTCGATCTGCGACACCACTACCAATTGCGAAATAAGCAGCGGCTCCTCGCTCGTCGCCGCGCCGATGCGAAGTCCCAAAACCACGTCGCCGCTGGCCGCCTCGGCATTCTCCAGCGCTAAATGAGCCAGCGCGCGAGCGCGTGCAATTTTGCCAAATGCAAGCAGCGCATTCATGTGCGGCATCGGCGCTGAAATGTGCTCTTCGTAGCGGATCGGAAAGCGGGAGCGCGGACGCGACGCGGCGGCGCGCAATGCGTCGAGGTCAGCATCGAAGCGGGACAACACCCGTAACACGTCTCCGCCTGGCGTTGAAAGTGACGGCAACTCCGCGGGGAACTCTTCGCGCAGTTGTTGCTGCCACGTTGCGAGATCGGCCCTTTCTCCCTCGCGCCAATTCCCTCTCCGTTTGAGCGCGACTTTTCCGAATGGCTGCAGGTTTCCAAGGCGCTCCTTCCCTGCAGGATCTCGCCACGTCGCATGGCCGATGAACTCGTTGCGCAGCGGAGCCGCGCGGTCGTAATCGAACAGCGGCTTGAAAAGCGGAATTGCCGCGAAGTTTTCCGCGTCGGCAGCCGGAGGCGGAATCACCGCGGCAAGATCCAGTGATTCACCGGCGGCGCGGGCTTCCCGAAGATAAGTTTGCCATTCCCGCGCGCCGAGCCAGTTCTCGACCGCCACGGCCAGCACCAGCACCGTCACCACCCAGGCCGTGATCCATAATGTTCTGCGCAACCAGCGGGGAACCCGCCGCGCTTGCGGAGTGGAACTTTTTGTCGGTGTGTCCATAAGTCAGGCAGGCATGTGTTTCCGGCGCGGCCCCGTCGCGCCCTGCTGGCTGGGAGCCGCGGGAACCGGAGCTGCCGGGCGCAAAAGTTCCGCCAAGAGTTCCCGCTGCGCGCGGACCTGCGCTTTCATTTGCGTCATATCGGCCCTTCGCGGAGTTTCAGAGTTTGCCGGCGTCGCCAGCCAAAGGGTCGCGATCACGAGCCAGGCAGCTGCAAGCGTAAGTGGCTGGGGAGCCAGCCAGCGCCGCCACCACGGTGGGGTCGCAGCTTCCGGCGCCACGGCCCGCGCAGCGCGCAGGATCTCCGCTCGCCAATCCGCGGGCGCGCCGCGGAGTGGAGTTTTGGCCAGTTCTGATTCGAAGTCGCTCATATGCGTTCCTTTTGGAGAGGACGCAGCCGCGCCCGTAGTTTGTCTAAGCCGTAGCGGTAACGGCTCGCGGCGGTGTTTGCAGAAATGCCGAGAACTTCCGCGATGCCCTCGAAAGTGAGTTCCTCCCAAAGCTTGAGATGCACGACGGCGCGCTGTTCTTCGGGAAGCTCCGCCAGTGCCGCGCTCAGCGCGATGCGATGCGCCTGCTGCTCTGATGACTCCGCGGGCTCAAACACCAGCGGCGCTTCGTCCGCAAAGCGCGTTTCATTTTGCGCCCGTGTCATCCGTCGACGAAAAAGATCCCGCGCCGCATTGTGCGCCAGATGCAGGAGAAAGGCCCGCTCATCCCGCGCGCCCTCGATCAGCGCCGGCCGCCGCGCGAGCTTGAGAAAGACCTCCTGCAGCGTGTCCCGCGTGTCCGCATGGTCGCGAGTAACGTTCAGCAAGAACGCGCAAAGCGCATCCGCATGCTGATCGTAAAGCCGCGCAAGGTCATCGGGCATTCAATCATGGACGCGGCCTGCGTGCAGATTTGTCTAGCGAATACAAAACGCGCAAAAAAAACAAAAATACTGCGGACCGCCGCAGGCACTCTTGCCCCAGAAGGGACTCGGCGCCGACATCGAAACGTTTCTTCTCGGATCGATATCCCTTCGAGAGAGTTTGAACGGCTGGGGAGGCTAGTGAACTCTCATCGGAAATGGCTGGGCCATCATTACAACAGCAAAAGCGCAAGGACTTGATCATTGTCTGCAGCGTTCTGTTGTTAGCGCTGATCGGAGTTATGTCGCTGAAACGCGTTATGGATAAGCGGGCAGCGGAAGCATTTGGTCGTGCCGCTCAAGGTATCAGGATGGGGCTCGATCGGGTGTCCGATTACCTTCGATAGCGCTCTCGGCCGGGCAGGCGCAAGCTACGCGACGGACGGAGTATGAAGATCGGAATTATCAAGAAGGTGCCTAGTCCTGCACATGCCGAAGCTTTTTCTCGCATTGGCTTCCACGCATCGGCCTTTAGATTCGCTGAATGCCGCCCTCCATCCATACCTCCTCCGCGCCAGGGAGAGGGGGCTTTGCCACAACTCGCTGGAGTATCGTTCTTTCCGCAGCTGGCAGTGAGTCAAAGGACGGCAGCGATGCACTTGCGGCGTTGTGCGAAAGCTATTGGTATCCGCTCTACGCATTTGTGCGCCGGGCGGGACACTCGCCGCACGATGCCCAGGATCTCACGCAGGAGTTTTTCGCGCGGCTGATCGCGAAGAGCTGGCTGCGCGAGGTGCATCCGGAACGCGGGCGCTTCCGGTCCTTCCTTCTCGCGGCGATGAAGCACTTTCTCGCGAATGAATGGGATCGCGCCCGCGCTTTGAAACGCGGCGGCGGACAGGCGGTGCTCTCGCTCGATGCCGGGCTCGCGGAAGAGCGTTATGCACGGGAACCTGCCGGCGCGATCACCGCGGAACAAATCTTCGAGCGGCGCTGGGCATTTACGCTCCTGGAAAAAGTTCTGGCGCGGCTGCGGGCCGAGTTTGCCGCAATCGGGAAGGCAACAGTCTTTGCGGAACTCGAGCCGGGACTCACCGGCGCGAAGCTGGACTACGCCGCCATCGCCGCGAAGCTGAACTTCAACGAAGGCGCCGTGCGCGTCGCCGTCCATCGGCTGCGGGTGCGTTATCGGGACCTGGTCCGCGCCGAGGTTGCCGAGACCGTGGACGCGGAGGCCGACATCGAGGCCGAGCTGAAACACCTGTTTGCCGCGCTGGCCCAATGACGTTTCTCAACTTTCGGCAAGTCGCCCGCAACAGATTTCGGCGGACGCTTCTTTAGGGGGTGAACCGTTATGTCACACCCGCATCTCTGCCCTAAATGTCAGCAGCCCCTCGCGCCTGATGCGCCGGACGGCCTTTGCCCGCAGTGCCTGCTCAAAGCTGCTGCCGGACCCGCCCCCGCCTCGCAGTTGGACGGACTGCCCGCCGATATCATCGATATCGCCGACCCGGCCGAAGTCGGGAAGCGCCTCCCGCAATTTGAAATCCACGATTTGATCGGCCGCGGCGGCATGGGTGTCGTTTACCGCGCCCGCCAGCAGCAACTCGACCGAATGGTCGCGCTGAAGATCCTCCCACAAGTGGACGCGCTGTCGCCTGATTTTGTCGCGCGCTTCACCCGCGAGGCCCGTTCGCTCGCCCGGCTCAATCATCCCAACATCGTCCACGTTTACGACTTTGGCGAAACGAACGGGCTCTACTTCATCACCATGGAGTTTGTGGATGGGAAGAACCTGCGGGAACTTTTCGAGTCGCGGAAGCTCACTGCCGCGGAGGCGCTGGCGATCGTGCCGCGGATTTGCGACGCGCTGCAGTATGCGCACGAGGAGGGAATCGTGCACCGCGACATCAAGCCGGAGAACATCCTTATCGACAAACGCGGGAACGTGAAGATCGCCGACTTCGGCCTGGCGAAACTCCTGCGCCGCGAACCGCTGGACCTCACACTCACGCTCTCCGGCACGGCGCTCGGCACCTTGCGCTACATGGCCCCGGAGCAGATGGATAAGCCGGAGTCCGTGGATCATCGCGCCGATCTCTATTCGCTCGGCGTGGTCATCTACGAAATGCTCACCGGAGAAGTGCCCGTCGGACGGTTCGAACTGCCGTCGCAGAAAAGCCACGTGGATGCGCGGCTCGACCAGATCGTTCTCCACGCGCTCGAGCGAGAGCCCGCGCGTCGTTACCAACACGCGAGCGAGGTGCGACAGGATGTGGAAAAGGTTTCCCAAGCGCCGTCGGAAACGAGCACGATTCCAGCAAGCCCCGCGGCCGCCGAAAGCAACGCGATCGCGCCGGAATCCAGCACGTCTGTCGCAGCACCGCCGGTTCCGCCCGCAAAGCCCCGCAAACGGCACCTGCTCCAGGCGACGCTGTCGCTCGCATGGTTCCTCACCTTCGTCTTCGCGGTCAATTTCCACGTCGCATCGGGGATGGTGAACGGAGTTCGCACGCACTTTATCACAATCGGGTCGTTCGATCCGCTCTTCATCTACGAGAGCCATCCCGCTGGCTTCCACAACTCCATCAATCTCCTTTCCTGGTCCTTTCTCGCGGCCATCGTGTCGGTGTTCATTTTCTCCGCCGTCTGGCGACTCGATCGCGAAGATTCCGGGAAAGCTCAGCGCGACTCCGAGTGGTGGCTCGGATGGTGGAAGCAGGCGGGATTTTGGTGCAGCCTATTCCTCATCGCCTGCATCGTTCGCACCGCCACCAATCCGGACGCCATGCGGAAAGCGCGGACTCCCAGCCGCGATCTTGGACTCCCCGGCGGACTTGTGAATGCGCCCGAGCAAAAGCCCGCGTTTTTTGCTGCGGTCGCCGAAGGCAACGTCACTCGAGTTCGCGAGCTGGTTCGCAACGGAACCAGCGTGAACGACAAAAACGCGGAAGGAACACCCGCCTTGGTCGTGGCTGCGCGACACGGTCACGCCGCCATGGTCGCGACACTCATCGTGCTGGGAGCCGACGTGAATG
>CBHXZU010000420.1:0-5863 GCA_966125105.1 uncultured Prosthecobacter sp. | reverse complement strand
TCGTGGGGTGAAGCTCATTGGCGCGACGTGTCATTACGTGACCGCGGATCTCGATGAAGGCCCGATCATCGAGCAGGAAGTAATGCGCGTGGAGCACTTCCACTCCACCGAGGACCTGCTGCGCATTGGGCGCGATTGTGAGCGCCAGGCATTGGCGCGCGGAGTGCGGTGGCACGTGGCAGACCGGGTATTGCTGCACGGGGCGCGGACGGTCGTGTTTCGCGATTAGTGACGTTGACCATGCGCCCCTGGGCGCGCACTGTCCGGGAAAATGGAAAACGCACCTCGGTTGCGGAAGTTCCTCGAAGACCTCATGCCGCGCGGACTCGAGATGCTGCGCGAAATGGTGGGAATCAACAGCTACACGCTGAATCCCGTCGGCGTGAATCAACTCGGCCGCTTCACCGCGGAATGCTTCGCGCCCCTCGGTTTCACAGCTGAAAACGTTCAGTCGACAAACCCGCTCTTCGGCGAGCATCTCATTCTCACCCGTCCCGGCACGACCAAAGCGAGCATCGCCCTGATTTCCCACCTCGACACCGTCTACTCACCGGAAGAGGAAGCGCGGAACGACTTCCGCTGGCATATCGAAGGCGATCGCATCTACGGACCCGGGACGAACGACATCAAAGGTGGCACGCTGCTGATGTGGCTTACGATCATGGCGCTGCGCGAGCTGTGGCCCACGGCGTTTGAGCGGATCACGTGGAAGCTGATTTGGAACTCCTCGGAAGAAGACATCTCGCCGGATTTTGGCGATGTCTGCCGCGCGCACTTCACTCCCGAAACCCGCGCCGCGCTCGTCTTCGAGTGCGAAGGACGCCTTGGCGAAGAGCATCTCATGGTGGTCGCGCGCAAAGGCCGCGGCACCTGGCGCGCGCGGGTCGGCGGACGGGCGGCACATGCGGGCTCGAAGCTCGGCGACGGCGTAAACGCAATTGTCCAACTCAGCCGCGTCCTCGAACGAATCGACGGCTTCACCGATCTGAAGCGCGATCTCACGTTCAATGTCGCCACGGTGCGCGGCGGCACGGCGCTCAATCGGGTGCCTCAGGAAGCAGTCGCGGAAGGAGAGTTCCGCGCGTTCACTCCGGAAGTCTATGCTGAGGCAAAAGCCGCCCTATTGAGGCTCGCGGGAGCTGGCGATGTAGTGAGCGCCACCGATGGCTTTCCCGCGCAGATCGATATCGAAATCCAAGGCGAAAGCCGTCCCTGGCCGCGAAACGTCGGCACCGATGCGCTGGCAAAAATCTGGGAGGAAGTCGGTGCCCAGGTTGGTTACCCCACCGGAGTGGAAGAACGCGGCGGGTTGAGCGACGGCAATCTCATCTGGGATGCCGTGCCCACGCTGGATGGCCTTGGCCCATGGGGCGACCACGCGCATTGCGCCGAACGCTCGGCCGACGGGACGAAACTGCCCGAATACGTGGAGCTCAGTGGTTTCGTTCCGAAGGCCGTGGTGAATACCCTTGCAATCCTGCGCATTGCCGGCGGCCCGTAAAAACGTGGTGTAGCTTTGCAAAGCCACGCCACAAGCTTGCGCTTCGCGTGTTTGGCTAGGCCGCCTTCGGCGGCTCTCCAGGGGATTTTTGCGCCGCTGCGGATAGTTCACTCCGCAGCTTGGCCGATTCACCGGAACGCGCTCGCGGTTTGACCTGCCCCGCCTGCCGCTCTTCCGGACTGCGAAAATCCGGTTCATGCCAGCCGCAATGCTCGCACGCCCATGGCCAAATCATTCGCTTCGCCGCCGAAGAAAGCGCAACGATGCTCCACACACCGAGCGTGATCAGCGTCATGAATCCATGGAGCTTCCAATCAAATCGCGCGCGGACGAACGGCTGTTGATGCCGACATCTTGGACAGTATGCGCGTATGCTCCGTCTCCCCATGAACAATGACGTAAAAGTTAGGTGTCATTATGAGGTGAAGCAACCTTCCGTTTGAAGTTACCGCGTCTTTTAGGTTACGGTGTGGTTAACCACACAAGCACAGGTTTTTCCGAAACCTCGATTGAGAAAAACCCTTCGATTTCCTCCCGCGGTTTCATGATTTCGGGCGCATCGGGCGACAGGGGCATCCGCTCAGCTTTACCCACTTTCAGCGGATCATGGAGGAGACGCGTTACTCGCGGTTCGCCTGAAGGTTTCCACACCGCCCAAATGCGAAGCTTCGGATCCTGACCGTGGACGAACTCATAGGCGTAGCAGTCGCCCGCATCTTCGCGCTCCACACGAGAGAAACGATAGTCTCCCAAGGACTTGAGCAGCCACGCGACGGCGTGGAAGGCAGGCTTGGGCTGGAAGTTTCGCGTTAACCCGCTGCTGCCGTGTACTTGAGCCTTGTCGTCATCGTTAAAAAAGAAGAGGTGCGCTCGATCGACGCCGTGCCGCGCGAGCAGCAAGTAAGACCGGACGATCCAATCGGCCTGTTGCTCCTCGGAGTTGCCCTGCCACTTGGCAAAGTCGCCAGACTTCGGCGGCTGTTTCGTGCTCGCATCGTAGCCAAACTCGGTAACCCACAGTGGCTTACCGGCAGCGTTTTTATCGCGCCACGCCAGCGCCTCGGTAACCGTTTTCACAAACTTGGTCGCCGGGTCTTCCGGGTAGCTGCGGCGCCACGTCGGCCACGGCTCGACTTCGGCGTAAACGTGAATGTTCAGGATATCCCACAGGGCATCGAGGCCGCTGAAGCAAGAGATGCTCTTCGCATAGGCATGGCTCTTGCCGAGCGTTGTCGCGCACGTGGCAATTTTCAGTTTCGGATCTCCCGCCCTGAGGCCCTTCGCCATGGATTCAAAAACACGCCGATAAGTTGCGTCGTCGTATTTGCCGGGCTCATTCCCGACCTCCGCCGCCTCGAGCAACGCCTTGGAGGACGGACCGAAGAACGACGAAAATGCGCGACCGTAATTCTCCGCGTCGGACTCGATGGCCTTCCAAGAGTCGGCCTTTGTGTCATCGATCATGATGCTTGCGTGCGTCCGGTTGCCCGCCTTCTTCCACGACGCATACATGTTGCCCCAATCCACACGGTTCTTCGCAAAAGGAAACTCGGGCAAAACCGAGGTATCCTTCCCCGCATCCCAGCTGAAGGGATGGTAATTGCGCAGGACCTTCGTGACGGGCGCATAGAGGTCGGGCTTGAAGTTCACCGTGTGCACGTTGAGCCCGATGAAGTCGCGCATCAGCGGCCTCTCGGCGGCTCCGCCGGGAAGCGTGGCAAAGAGAACAATGGAAAGCGAAAGCGCGCGGCGCATCCGGCAAGCCTAGCGACGCAAGCGTCCCTCGGGCAATTACCTGAAAGCAGGAGGCGGCGCAGCGAACCACGGAGCGGCGCCGCGCGAAGCGCTCACGCGGAACCGGCGGACTTTTCGCCTTCGACGCCGGTAATGATCCGCGCGCCGCGCTTGTAGGTGAAATAAGAATACGCCCACTGGAAGAAGACAGTGATCTTATTCCGAAAGCCCACGAGGAACAGCAGGTGCACGAAGAGCCACGTAAGCCAGGCAAAGAATCCGCTGAAGCGCCACTTTCCGATGGCAGCGATCGCTTTCGACCTCCCAATCGTGGCCATGGCTCCCTTGTCGAAATAGACAAAGGGCTTTCGCGGCGGAGGCGTATTCGTGTGAAGCTCGAGCTTCGCCTTGAGTTCAGCCGCGATCGTGTCGGCCACATGCTTTCCCATCTGCATGGCAGCGGGCGAAACCCCGGGCACGAGCACACCGTTTGCGTCAGTGAGCGAAACCATGTCGCCAATCGCGAAGACGTCGGAATGCCCTGGCAGACTCAAATCCGGGGAAACTTTTACGCGTCCGGCGCGGTCCAATTCCGCACCAAGCAATTTCGTGAGCGGGTTTGCCGACACGCCTGCCGCCCAGATGATGTTCCCGGCTTTGATCGTTTCGTTTGGCAAGACGACCTCGCCCTCGCGAATATCCTGCACACGTGTGTGAGTGCGCACTTCGACTCCGAGGTCCTGCAATTGCTGCCGCGCTTTTTCCGAGAGCTCGGGCGGAAACGTTCCGAGCACGCAGGAACCGCCCTCGATGAGAATCACCCGCGCGCGGCCTGGATCGATACGGTCGAAGTCCTTTTTCAACACGGTCCGCGCGAGTTCCGCGACCGCCCCGGCCATTTCCACCCCAGTCGGCCCGCCGCCGACGACTACAGTCGTCATCAAGCGATTTACGACTTCGGGGTTCAGTTCCGTCTCCGCTCGCTCAAAGGCGCAAAGAATCTGGCGTCGAATGCGCAGGGCATCGTCGAGCGACTTCAATCCCGGCGCATGCCGCGCCCACTCGTTGTGGCCGAAGTAACTCGTGATCCCGCCCAGAGCCAGGACGAGATAATCGTAATTGAGGTGATTGTGTGGCAGCAGCACCCCGTGGTTCGCCAAGTCGAATCCGGTGACCTCTTCCATCAGCACCTGCATGTCCGGCTTTTTCGCGAGAATTGCGCGGATCGGCTGCGCAATCTCGGGTGCTGAAAGTCCGGCCGTTGCTACTTGGTAAAGCAGCGGCTGAAAGAGGTGGTGATTTTGCTTATCGACCACCGTCACCCGGGCCAAGCCCGCTGGAAATGACTGGCACAACTTCAGGCCGCCAAAACCTGCGCCGAGAACCACAACATGCGGAAGCTGCGTAGACATCGCCATTTACGGTGATGGAATCGCGCCAGAGTTGCAACCGGCTTGGCCCCTACCTCATTTTCCTCAAACGTTCAGGGACGCCCCCGAGATCGAGGTAGTGCCATCCAGCCAAGGGAGGGAATCCCCGCGCAGAGGCGGAATCCGCTAGCAGCAACGATTCGGCGTCCGGAACTGCCGATCCGTCACCGAAAGATAGACATTCCGCCGTCCCTTCTTCCCCGCGACAGGATCGCACTCGCAGTCCTTCTCCTCAGCGACCGCGACTAACGTCGCCTCACGTTCCATCGCGCCTTGGCCGGAAACTTCTTTAATCAATGCGAGGCCAATCGTAATCGCGCTCATCGCGCCGATCGGTTGCGGTTGCAAAACTTGGGCAGCAGGCAGGTAGACAGGCTCGGTCTCGCTGAGCTTCGGCTCTTTCCGTCGCATAGCTAGAAGCACCCACTCCCGCAGGCTGAAGGTGAAGATCAGCACGACCATGCCGAGGAAGAAACCGGTCACCCAGGCATCCACCTTGTTATTGAAGAGCTTCGTTTCCTCGTTCTTCAAAGCGAGTTCTGCCTTCGCAATCACCGCGGCATCGCTACCCGCCCGGGCCGCTGCAAGATCCGCCTGCTTCTGTGGAAGCGTCTTCGTCTCGATCATGTTAGCGGTAGCGAGGAATCCGCCGATCGACGTAGGCCCCCACACTTTCTGCACGCTCGCCGTGCAGGTCACCGTCAGGAGCCAAATTAGCGGCACGAGCGAGACCAGCGTCACGGCCAGCTTGCCGCCGCGCTGAATCTGCTTCTTCAGCAAGATCGTCGTCACCAGGCAAAGCGCGATCGCCGCGAGGAGCTGATTCGCGATGCCGAAGATCGGCCACAGCGCCTTCGTCCCGCCATCGGGATCCACCGCGCCTTTATAGAGGAAGAAGCCCCACCCGATCACGATCAGCGCGCTGGCGAGGACGCCCGCGCCAATGCTTCGCGTGTTGCGCATCGCCGGTATGTACCTGCCCAGCACGTCCTGTAATAAGTACCTCCCCACCCGCGTTCCCGCATCCAGCGTGGTAAGGATGAAGAGCGCCTCAAACATCAGCGCAAAGTGGTAAAAGAAACTGAGCGCACCCGTTCCAAACACCGGGATCCTCGCGAAGAGCTGCGCCATGCCCACCGCAAGCGTCGGCGCGCCGCCGGTGCGGCCGAAGAGCGACTCCTCATCCACGGCCTTGGCC
>CBHXZU010000419.1:0-5864 GCA_966125105.1 uncultured Prosthecobacter sp. | reverse complement strand
AAGCAGCGCGATTGCCAGGCATGCAACAAAAACTCCGCCGGAAAGGAATGGGTGCAGTGACATGGTATCAGGGGGCGTCGACGATCAGTCCGTAGAGCAGCGATCCGACCGCCGCGAGGGTCACCCCCGTGCGCCACGCGATGAGGTCTGGCCCGGTCGGAAAGATGAGCAGGTCAAAAATGAGCAGGACATTCGACAGCGTAAGCCCGGCAAAACAAATGATGCTCCAGAACAGCAGGCGCACCCGGCTGGTGCGGTAGGCGCGGGCAAGGAGAATCGTGCAGACCAGGCTGGTGAGGGCGCAGAGGATGTAAACAGTGGCTGCCATGGCTTAGCTTTGTTTGAAGCGGAAAGCGTCCGCGAAACTCTTGGCGGGATCAGCGTCGGGGCGAAAGATTGTCTCTATAACCAAAACACGACGTTCGCGGTAGGCACGAAGTGTCGCATCCACCGCGGTTTCAAGGCTGGGGTCCCGTGGCTGGTAGCGATAGGCAGGGACAGTGCCGCCATTCGACACGATCAAGCCCGCGCCCTCAAATTGGCGCAAGCGCGTCGCGATCGACTTTTCGTTGCTCAGGATTGTTTCGTAAATCGCTTGGGCACTCCACTCTCTGTCCCGCTGAGACCGCATGGCAGCAAGGATCTCCAGTTGCTCGAGGCTCTGGATATGAGCTCGCAGGAACTGTTTTGCCTCAGTGGGAAGGTCGGCGTCTGCCACTGCAGGACATGAAACGAATGTAATAATGAACCGCAAGAGTGATCTGCCGGATTTCGCGTGACTGGCGCCGAACCGAAACATTTTGCCTCGGACCTGCGTGTCGAGGGGCGGCAGCCAGTTGGCCGTCGCCGTCGACATAAACCGCGTTCAGCTGGTCAGATCAGCCTGCTCGGGCGGGTTGCATTGATATTGTAATGCCGCGGGGGAGTTCCTACGGTGCCGCCGTTCTTCACACCTCACGCCATGGTTCGGTCTACCTTTCTCAAGTTCATCCTCAGTATTGTCACCACCAGCGTCATCGCTTCGGCGCAGGACGAAATCATTGTCGGCGAATTTGCCTCGCTCACGGGCGGCAGCGCGAGCTTCGGTCAAAGCTCGCATAAGGGCACGCAGCTCGCAGTCGATGAGCTGAATGCGGCCGGCGGTGTGCTTGGCAAAAAGATCAAGCTGATCACCGAAGACGACCAGTCGCTCGCGGGCCAGCCCGCCACAATCGTGCGCAAGCTGATCACCCAGGATAAAGCGATCGCGATCCTCGGTGAGGTGGCATCGTCGAAGTCGCTCGAAGCAGCACCGATCTGCCAGCAGAACAAGATTCCGATGATCTCGCCGGCGTCGACGAATCCGAAGGTCACGGAAGTCGGCGACTACATCTTTCGCGTTTGCTTCATCGATCCCTTCCAGGGAACGGTGATGTCGAAGTTCGCCTTGGGCAAAGGATTCAAGAACGTGGCCGTGCTTACCGATGTGAAGCAGGACTACTCAGTGGGTCTCAGCGAGTTTTTCGTGAAGCACTTCACCGCGAACGGCGGCACGATCGTGAAGGACCAGAAGTACTCCACGAACGACAAGGACTTCAAAGCGCAGCTCACATCGATCAAGTCGGCCAAGCCGGATGCGATCTTCGTGCCGGGATACTACGGAGAGGTTTCGTTGATTGCGCGTCAGGCAAAGCAGCTCGGTATTAAAGTTCCGCTGCTTGGTGGTGACGGGTGGGTCGGCGATTCCCTGCTGAAAGTCGCGGGCACCGCGCTCGACGGCTCGTTCTTTTCGTCGCACTTCAGCGCGGAAGACAAAGCGCCGGAAACGCAGAACTTCGTGCAGAAGTACAAGGCCAAGTATGGCAACGTGCCGGATGACATGGCCGCGCTCGGCTATGACAGCGCAATGATCCTGGCCGACGCCATCAAGCGCGCGGGGGGAACGGATTCGGCCAAGCTTCGCGACGCCATCGCGGCGACCAAAGACTTCAAGGCGATCACCGGCAACATCACGATCGACGCGCAACGCAATGCGGCGAAGTCCGCGGTGATCCTCACGATTGGCGGCGGCGGATATAAGTTCCTGGAGTCGGTCGCGCCGTAAGCGCGTGGACGGACTTTCGATTTCCCGCGAGTTTGGCGATAGCGAGCCGAACTGATGGCCCTTCGGACCATCTCGACGTTCGACCTGGTATCGCACGCGACGCCAGCGTTCTGAATAGAGCGTCTGGCGAAAGAAGTTTCCGGTTAAGGAGTCGCGCGTGAATGGCTCGGGGTCATTCAGTCGCTCAAGCTCCATCAGGATGACTTTTTCGCCGGTTCGGAAAATGCGCTAACCGGAAATGACCTTTGGCAACTGCTCTACTCATTGCAGTGGTTCAGGAAGTGCGGCCAAACCTCCGCCCGCGTCGCCACGCGATTAGCGAAATTGTGCTCATTCCGATTAGCGCCGCGCTGGCTGGTTCAGGCACGGCGAAGGTCGGTGGACGCAGGTAGGCGGGAACGCCGACTCCAAAGTCTGTCGTATTCTCCCGGTAGCCGACGGAGAATTCTCCAGTGAGACCCGCAATCGTTGCGAATTGAAAGATCTGCTCGCCGAAGATTGCGGCGCCAGTGCCATCGGGCGCGATGAAGATGCCGAGCGTGAACCATCCGCTCTCGGTCGTGGAAAGATCGATAGTCGCCAGGATCGTCCAGTCGAATCCGAGAACGCCGTCGAAATTGGCGGGTCCGCTGTCTCCCGCGTCGATGAGATACAACTTCTCCGACACGTCGCCGGCGCCTGTGGCACTCTCGCCGACTTTCTCATAGTACCAGTGAATGCCCGAAGCGCCGTTCGGCCCGATGTCTGAAGGCGGAAGACCAGCCAGCCCGCTGAGATCGGCGAAGTTCATCAAGGCATCGATGCTGCCAATGCCGAAGAAGGTTTCTTCCACTCCGCGACCGATCGTTCCTCCAGAGCTGTTGGTGCTGACCGGGAGGTTGTTGGTGTCGAGGTACACCTGGATCATGAAGCTGCCGCCGTTCGTATATACGTGATCGGAAACAACGGCGTTGCCGCCACCCGCGTTGTCGTAAGCAATGATCGCTTTCGTTGTTCCCGGCGCGGCTGGAATGGCGTTTGGATTCAGGCCAGGGGTGGCGACGCCGGGTGTGATTACGCGGGCTCCGACGAATGAGCCGGTAAGACTGCCGACGAGTGTGCCGTCGGCGGACTGGTCGACATTCGGCGCGTTGTAGGTCGTTATGATGCCGGCAGCGTGATTGCTGGCTCCGGGCGTGCTCGGACGCAGGCCGAAGTCACGGCCGTTGTTGTTGGTGTCGCGTCCATCCACGTGGCGGGCGACCGTGGTGAGAGTTCGAAAGTTGGTGGTATCGACCCCTTGATGATTGCCGAAATAGCCCCAGGCGTTGCCGATTTGCAGGTCGAGTTGACTCGTCGGAACCACGAAACTGACTCCTTTGTTTCCTTCATACAGGACTGCGTCGACCAGGGTCGAACTCGTGTCGTACAACTCGAGCGTTTCGTTGTCGTTTTCGAAGATGGACGAGACGACCTGGTTCACGTTCGGGACACCGTTTTGGCCGATCACCCAAAATGCCCCGGCCCCGAGCATGGTTCCCGGTGGAATGACCGTCGCGGTGTTAGGCCCTGCCGGATCCGAACCGCCGAGGATCCATCCGCTGATGTCCACGGGAGCGTTGCCGGAGTTGTAGATCTCCACGAACTCGCGGTCGTCGGCAGTGCCGACGGTGTCGTCATATTGGAACTCGTTGATTACAATAGCGGCATTGCCGACTGAACTAAGGCACGCCGCGGCGCCAAGGCGCAGGATTGTTGCACGGAACTGGATCATAGAGAACGGGTCGGGAGTGGATGGGAGTGCGCGCCTCGGACCAATCGGATGCTGCCGCTTGGATTGCCACGGCGTTATCTCTACCAAAGAGAAAGAGGCCAATGCACGGCAAATTAGAGAGCTGATGGGGAGACGCAGAGTTTTGACGCGTGAAAACCGCGTAAGAAAAGCCCGTCATCCTGATGGAGCTCCAAGCGACTGAAGGATCCCGCGCCACCCGCGAGAGATTCATCGCCGAGGACACATGTTGAGAACGGTCGTTAGATGGAGGGTTTCTCAATCGGGAAGGGCCGGTGAGCGAATCCGAGTGAAGGGTCTCTCGCGAGTAGCTCGGGGTCGTCGACCGATGTTGTGAACTAAGATGGTCGGTCCATCTGCGCTTCGCTTTGATTCAGTCGCTTGAAGCCCCGTACTCAAAGAAACTCAGAAAACCGGACCTTTGAATGGTCTCCTCCCGGCGATAGATCTCTCGCGAGTGGCTCGGGGTCCTTCAGTCGCTTGAAGCTCCATCAGGATGACCGACTTTTCCTGCGCGATTTTCACCCCCACTTTCTATGGTTCTTGTCCGACTGAGAATCAGCCGGGACCGCTTTCATAGCATCTGCCGAAAGTAATTCCGGCTTCGCAAGCGCGCCTGCGGTGGCGCGGGTCTCCAGACCTGCGTTCGGGTGGGAGCGTTGCGGGGAGCGATCCCGGAACTACTATTGGCAATCGCTATAGGCGTATCAGGATTACTCGCTTTATTTGTCGTATCGTCAGCCTTCGGACGCCCGCCTTTGTTGCGCCCCGGTAAGTGGCGGGAATGTGGTAACCGTGGGAGATTCGGTCTCCGCGACATAGTGCGCGGCGCACTCCTTGAGTTTCCGCCAGCGATCCCAATCGAGGTCTGGCGCGAGCGTGATGTGACGCAGGACGCTACGCCATTCGATCAGCGCGCGTTCAATGTCCCCGGCACGCAGCCAGTCGGTCAGCAGTTTCGCCTTCGGCATTCGAAACTCCACGATTTCACGCACCACCTCCGATGCTCCCGCGCCGTATTCGACAGGCACGCCCATGAGCAGATAGCCCGGAAAGTCGGCGCGCTCGAAAACCGTCTGGCAAAGCGCGCCGAGTCGTCCGGCGTGCGGTGCTTCCTCGCCCGCAAACCGCGCGCCCGCGCGGAGATTCGCGAGATCGAAAACGAGGTCTTCGATGGGGTAGCTCTCATCCTCGAGCGCCGCGGCAACGGCGAGTCCTTCGCCGTGAGGGAAAAAGCCGAAGACGATCCCGCGCCGCGTAACACGGCCATCGTGATGGATCGCGCCGAGCTTTCGCCAGGCCCAAGCGGGAGTGACCAGGATGGGCACGGTGGAGCACCAGGCCCGCTCTGGACAGCCTACGCAGCACGCAGCGCCCACTTCGCGGGTGGGAGGATTGATCAGCCATCGATGATGGTGGTCTCGGTGCGCGAGTCGCCATTCCCCCGAGTAATCGAGATGGGCCACGAGATTTTCTCCGCGTGGGAAGATTGCTGCGACCTGGAATGTTGGCTTAGCCGCCGCGCCGCCCATTCCCGCACCGCGCTTCATCGCAGTCGCCACGAGGCTCGGCAGCCGGCTGAGAACGTATTCCTCGAAGCCATGCGGTGTGAGTTGGCGGATGATGAGCTGCTCCCGGAGCCACGGCGCGAGTTCCAAGCCTCCATCGCGGCGAGTCCCGAGCACGACTTCGCGTCCATACTTGCGCGACGCGCCTTCCGGCGTCTTGAGGCGACAAAGCTGTCCATAGCCGACGCCCTCCAGCGTGGCGGCACGGGAAAGCGCAGGCACCCAACGTTGCTGCCCTTCTTCCCACCATAGGCATTCGCCAAGCGGTGCGAGTTGCGACTTTTGCTCGTGTTCCCATTCGCCCGCGGAGTTGCGCAGTTCGGGCACAAGGCGGCGGACGAGGCGGGCTCGCTCCATGTCCACGCGGAGGTGGCACGGCATCGGGCCTGTCGCCCGAGCGTGCTCAATGCCCAGCGGGATTTCCTGCGGAGTGAAAAGGCGG
>CBHXZU010000418.1:0-5865 GCA_966125105.1 uncultured Prosthecobacter sp. | reverse complement strand
CGAAACCGGTGCGCGCGATGGCTTCGCTTAGCACGCTCACGGTATCGACGTTTTACATGATCGCGCAGATGGTCGGCGCGGGCGGCATCATCAAGGTGCTGATCGGTGTCGATTTTGTTCCCGCGGTGATTGGCGTTGGCGCGCTGATGCTCGTTTACGTGGTTTTCGGCGGGATGCTCGCCACGACCTGGGTGCAGATCATCAAGGCGATCCTGCTCATGGGGGGCGCCTTTGCGCTTAGCTGGATGGTGCTCGCGAAGCATGAGTTCAGCCTCTCGCGCTTCTTCGAAGCGGTCAGCCACGCCGACTACGCCGGCACCGCGACCAAGGTGAAGAATTTGCTCGATCCTGGTTTGAAATACGGCGCCGGCGTGAGCCCGTGGGGTCCGCTGGACTTCATCTCGCTCTCGCTCGCGCTGGTGCTCGGAACTGCGGGCCTGCCGCACATTCTCGTCCGCTTTTATACCGTTCCCGACGCCAAGACGGCGCGAGTCTCGGTAGTTTGGGCGACGGCGATCATCGGCGTCTTTTACATCCTCACGACGTTCTTTGGATTCGGTGCGGCCACACTTTTGAAATGGCCGCTGGACGCCGCAGGCCAGCCACTCGCGTCATTGCCTCCGGATGCCATTCCTTTGGCGGGTGGGAAGCCTGACGGAAACATGGTTGCCCCGGTGCTTGCACACGTGCTCGGTGGCGAAATGTTCTTCGCCTTCATCAGCGCGGTTGCGTTCGCCACGATTCTGGCGGTGGTCGCAGGTCTCACCATGAGCGCGAGCACTTCGTTTGCGCACGACTTCTACACGAACGTGATTCACCACGGGAAAGAGAAGTCGCCGGGCGAAGAAGTGCGCGTGGCGCGAATCACGGCGTTCGTCGTCGGGGCCGTATCGATCTTCCTGGCCATTCAATTACGCTCGATGAACGTGGCGTTCCTCGTGGGTCTCGCATTCGCGGTCGCGGCATCGGCGAACCTGCCGGTGATCCTCTTCTCCGTGCTGTGGAAACGGTTCAATACGGCCGGTGCAGTAGCTGGCCTCGCGACTGGCCTGGGCTCATCGATCCTCCTGATCCTGCTTAGCAAGAACGGCCCGCTGAAGAGCCCAGTCTTCCCGCTCGAGAATCCTGGCATCGTCAGCATCCCGCTCGGCTTTATCGGCGCGTGGCTTGGCACGATGCTCAGCGCCCGCGACGAAAGGGCCGAAGCGAAGTTCGCCGAGCTCAGCGTCCGCGCCGAAACCGGCCTCGGCGCGGAGAAAGCGAGCAGCCACTGACAGGAGGGCGGGACTCCTGTCCCGCCTCACGCAACCAACACTTTTCCCGCCTCTTCTTTCCCGAGCCGCATTAAGGCGGGACGGAGTCCCGCCCTCCTTTAAGTTAGCGGGCGGAGCTTAGCGGCCGAGCTTGTATTCGAGGCTGTCGACGAGCGCCAGCCAGCTCGCCTGGATGATATTGTCGCTCACGCCGACGGTGCCCCAGGTATCCGCTCCATCCGAACTGGTGATGTGAACTCGGGTGCGCGCGGCGGTGCCGGCCTGGCCATTGATGATGCGGACCTTGTAATCCTCGAGGCGGATGTCGCCGATGCTCGGGTGGAATGGCGCGAGCGCTTTGCGGAGCGCGGCGTCGAGCGCATTCACGGGGCCGTCCCCTTCGGCGACCTGGTAGCTTTCCTTTCCGTTGACCAGAAGCTTTACCGTGGCCTCGCACTTATCCCAGCGTCCGTCACCGGCGCGGCGATAAGTGCAGTGATATTCGAGGAGCTCGAAGAGGGGCTGATACTTCCCGGTTTGCTTCCGAAGGAGCAGCGCAAAAGACGCTTCCGCCGCTTCGAATTCGTATCCTTCCGCTTCGAGCCGCTTCACTTCCGTGAGCACGGCCTTCACCTCGGCCGAACCTTTCGCCAGCGGATAGCCGAGCGCTTCTGCGCGCGCCAGGATGTTGGCCTGGCCGCTCATGTCGGAGACGGCGATGACACGCGAATTGCCCACGAGCGCGGGATCGATGTGTTCGTAGCTGCTGGAGAGTTTCTGCACCGCGTCGACATGGAGGCCTCCTTTGTGGGTAAAGGCCGCTTCGCCGACGAAGGGCGCGCGGATGTCTGGAGCCACGTTGGCGAGTTCCGCGACGAAATAGGATAACTCGCGCAACTTGGTGAGATCCGGCACCACTTCGATGCCATACTTCAGCTGCAGGTTCGCGATGATGGTGATCAGGTTGCAGTTTCCCACCCGCTCGCCGTAGCCATTGATCGTTCCCTGCACCTGGCAGGCACCGGCTTCCACGCCCGCAAGGGCGTTGGCGACGCCGAGGCCGCAGTCGTTGTGCGTATGAACGCCGACGGGCTTGCCGAGATGCGCGATGGCGCGGCGGGTAGCTTCCGCGATGTGGCTGGGCAAACTGCCGCCGTTCGTCTCGCAGAGGACGACCAGATCCGCACCGGCGTCGGACGCGGCTTTGATCGTCGCGAGCGCGTAATCGGGGCTGTCGCGGAACGTGTCGAAGAAGTGCTCCGCGTCGTACAGCACCTCACGGCCCTGCTTTTTCAGATAGGCGACCGTATCGCGAATCATCGCGAGGTTCTCGTCGAGCGATACCCGGAAGACATGTTCGACGTGCAGCGGAGACGTTTTGCCGACGACGCAAACGACAGGCGTTTGCGCATCGAGCAAGGCTTTCACCTGCGCATCCTCTTCCACCTTCGTGTTGCCTCGGCGCGTCATGCCGAACGCGGCGAGGCGCGCATGCTTCCATTTGCGCTTTGCTGCCTCGGCGAAGAACTCGGCGTCCTTCGGATTGCTGCCCGGCCATCCGCCCTCGATGTAGTCGATGCCGAACTCATCCAGCTTTTCCGCCACCCTAATTTTATCGAGCACCGAGAACGAAATCCCCGTCCCTTGCGTGCCATCGCGAAGGGTCGTGTCGTACAGTGATACTCGTTTTGTGCTCATAAAAGGGCGCGGAACCTAATGGCGCCCTTCGCTTCGCGCAACTTTCAACCTGAAAACCGTTTTTCATCCGCGCAAACGTTGGGCGTTGAATACCAAAGGCAGGCCAATCCTGGAACGGCCACGCGCCAGCCCGGCATCGATGAACCATTTCAATCGGCCGTGGCCTTGGAGGGTTTCCACATGTCGCGAGACTATTTTGCGCGCAGACGTCGGGCCAGGCTGGAGCCTGGCGGTCTCAGGGCGTGTTCACCATGTCTTCTCCGCTCGGCGCATCGCAACTGATCGAACCGAAAAACGGTTTTCATGTTCAACGTTGCTCGCACAATAGGCAGGCGCCGCTCCATCGCCTGGCCCGATTCGGAGGCTCCGCGGGAAACCGCCTATTGGGCGACTTCCACATGGTCTTCGAGCGGCAACGGATTCAGCCTGTCCCGGCCGCACATCGCGCAGACTTCGGCGCCTCTGCGCCGCCACATCGTGTAAAAAACGCCCGGCACAATGAGGCACAGCCACAATAACGCCTCCACTTCGGAGGATCCCCGGGGAAATCTGATCGGACGGCCGATGTGTCCGCACGCTTCGCACTCCTTCGCGCGCTTCAGATGCGCCTCCCGAGCCAGGGCTTCCGCTCGATCGCGCTCCGAGTGGGTAATCTTCGGACGAAACGAAATCGCCACATCCGGCTTTCGATGCGACTCCAGGACGGGCGCTGCCTGACCCGAGTCCTCGACATCCTCCGCCTCTTCCTCGGATTGCTCCTCCGCCTCCGCGAACGACACCGGCACCCTGCCTTTCACGGCGACACCCAGTTCCGACGCAAACTCCGTCAACGGAGCCCACTCTTCCAAGCCCTCCCTCCAGATCATCGTCTCCTCCTTGATCATGCCCACATTAAACGCGGAGACCAATTGCTCCGTCGTCATTGCAACATTCGCACCACCAGCAAGGGAAACCGTATAGCTTGCGCTCATTTGTCCTGTTTGAATCCAATCTGCGCACCTCGCGGGCCCGGGCAATGTTGATCACGCTTTGGGCGACATATCCGTCATCTCTTGGTGCACGTGTGGCACACTGGTGTGACGCTCCTTCAGAGCTGATCCGAGGATGATCCGATTCCCAGGGCGCCGCTCGTTCCTCGCTTTGCCCTGGGCAGGCATGGCTTTGGGCCTTCGGCCCGCCGATACACGGGAGCGAATATCGCCGGATCTACAGAACGCTCGCTGCAAAGTATCGCTCCCGGCTAGCGCCCACCTCATGTTTAATGGCGCTGGCCTAGAGGGAATGTCGGGCTGTGCAGTTTTGTTCCTGCGGAACGTGATGCGCGATCGGTGTGCGCAATTGAGGGCCGATCCTCCGCCGGTTTTCTCCGTTCGCTCGAATTAATCCTCACGGCATTTTCCTTTGAGACTCAGGCGGTTTTCATCTCTCTTCCCCGCCCATGCTCACCTTTCTCGGCCGATCTGTGCTGAGCACGCTGGTTTATTTCGGCGAGCTCGCCCTGCTGATGAAGGAAACTTTTGTTTCGGTGGTGAAGGCGCCGATCCGATGGCGCCTCCTGTTTCAGCAGGTGCTGCAAATCGGCTATCGCTCGCAACTGGTGGCCTGCGCGACGGGCGCATTCACCGGGGCCGTGTTTGCCGCGCAGCTCTACTTCCAGATGCACAAATTCGGCATGGATTCGAGCGTCGGTTCCGTCACGGCGATCTCGCTGTTGCGCGAGCTGGGACCGGCGCTGGGCGGCATCATGGTGGCGGGACGCTGCGGCGCCGCGATCGCGGCCGAAATCGGCACAATGAAAGTCACCGAGCAGGTCGATGCGCTCCGGGCGCTCGGCGTTCATCCGGTCGACTACCTGGTCGTGCCTCGGGCGATCGCGATGATGATTTCCATGCCCTTGCTCATCGCGGAAGCGTGCGCGCTCGGCATCCTTGCGGCGAACTTCGTCTCCATTCATGTCCTTGGAATTCCGGAAGCCGGTTACATTCGGAACCTCATTCAATGGGTGCACATCCAGGATATCGCCAAGGCGCTGATCAAAGCGTTCGCCTTCGGCTCGCTAATCGCGTTTATCGCCTGCCGCGAGGGCCTGGCGGCTGAAAATGGGGCGGAAGGCGTCGGGCGCGCCCCCACGGAGGCAGTCGTGATTGCCTCGCTCACCATTATCGCGGCGAACTTCGTGCTGACGTTCGCGCTCAACATCCTCTTTCCCGCCATATGATCGAGGTGCGGAATCTCACAAAGAGTTTCGGCGAGAAGCACGTGCTGCGGGGCGTCGATCTCAGCGTCGAGGAAGGCGAGACGATGGTCGTCCTGGGCCGCTCCGGCACCGGCAAGAGCGTCATCCTCAAACATCTCATTGGACTAATGAAGCCCGATGCGGGCGAAGTCCTCGTGGAGGGAGAATCGATCAATGGACTAGCCGAGCGGGCCCTCACGGATGTGCGGCGAAAAGTCGGCATGCTTTTCCAAAGCGGCGCGCTGTTCGACTCCATGACCGTCGAGCAAAACCTTGCCTTTCCGCTGCGGGAACAAGGCATGCGCGACCGGGATCAAATCGCCGAGCGCGTTGCGGAGGCGCTCGAGATGGTCGACCTCGCCGGGGAGCAAAAGAAAATGCCGGCCGAGCTCAGCGGCGGCATGCGCAAACGCGTGGGCCTCGCTCGCACGATCGTCGGTCGTCCGCGCTGCATCCTTTACGACGAACCCACCACTGGTCTCGACCCCATTACGACCGATGGCATCAACCATCTCATCCGCCGGCTGCAACGCCGGCTCAAAGTCACCTCCATCGTAGTCACACACGACATGAAAACTGCATTCCACTGCGCCGATCGCGTGGCGTTCCTGCATGAAGGGCGGCGCCATTTCATCGGCACGGTCGACGAACTCCAGGCGAGTTCGGATCCCGTGCTGA
>CBHXZU010000417.1:0-5884 GCA_966125105.1 uncultured Prosthecobacter sp. | reverse complement strand
GCTTCTCGGTCTGGTTCCGTGCCGTGCAGGATTCCTCGGTGAACGCAATGACACCGGTGGTGAAGGACGACCTCATCCTCCTTTCGTCGGCGTATTATAAAAACGGCTCCGTGCTCCTGCGCGTAAGGCCGGACGGCAAAGGGGTGGACGAAGTTTGGCGTTCGCTCGCCTTGGAGATGCACTGGTCTCGGCCCAACTTGATCGATGGATTCCTCTACGCCTTCAGCGGACGCAATGAGCCGGATGGCCGCTTCCGCTGTGTAGACTTCATGACTGGCGAAGTGAAATGGGATCGCCCGGAGGGATTCCGTAACGCGGGCCACAGCAAGCGCGCGGCGGGCGAAGAGGCACCGACCACTTTTGGCCGAGGCTCCACGATCTTCGCGAATGGAAAGATCATCGCGCTCGGAGAGTGCGGACTGCTCGGGTTGTTCAATCCAAACTCGGAGAAGCTGGACGAAGTTTCACGCTGGCAGGTGCCCGGCCTGCTTTACCCTTGCTGGGCTGGTCCCGTGCTCTCCAACGGCAAGCTCTACCTGCGCAGCGAAGAGAAGCTCGTCTGCATCGATCTCTCCGCCAAAACCGCCGCGAAGTGATTCGTTCACAAGCGCGCCTGCGATAGGTGAGGCGATAAACATCAGGTCTCCCCACCTGCTCAGTGCATTGTTCTGCATGCGCGATTCGGAATATTCTTCGAACAATTCACCTCGCGGGTTCATTCTCCTCAGCAAGTCATGCGACTCTCCATCGTTTCTCTCCTCGTCCTCTTTGGCGCCATTAGTCCAATGCTCGCTAGTGGGCCGGTCGAAATCACCACGCCCGAACTGCGCGGCAGCGTGCAGCCGCAAGTAGCGGTCGCGCCATCCGGACGCATCCATGTGGTCTTCGGCAAAGAGAACGCGATCTACCACACCACATCGAATGACGGCGTATCGTTCTCGAAGCCCGCGCGCATCGGCGAACTCGACAGGCTCGCGCTAAAAATGCGCCGCGGGCCGCGCGTGACGGCTACGGACAAGGTCGTCCTCGTTACCGCGATCTCGCATACGGAGGGAAACCTCCACGCATGGACATCGACCGATGACGGGAAAACCTTCCGCGAAACCCGCGCAGTCAACACCGTTACGAAGTCCGCGCAGGAGGGACTCCACGCGCTCGCCGGCGATGGAAAAGGAAAAGTCGCCGTGGTCTGGAATGACAATCGCAGCAAAGCGATGGAGGTGTGGGGACGTTTCTCCACGGACGGCGGCGTGACTTGGGGCGAAGAGCGAAAGGTCTATTCCGCGCCCAACGGCCCCATCTGCCCATGCTGCCATCCGAGCGTCGCCTTCGCGCCGAGCGGCGAAATTGCGGTAATGTGGCGGAACGCGCTCGACGGCAATCGCGACATGTTCATCAGCACGAGCGGCGACTTTGGGAAGACCTTTACGCCCGCGCAAAAACTCGGCGACGGAACCTGGAAGCTCAGCGGTTGCCCAATGGACGGCGGTTCGGTCGTCGCCGGGCCGGACGGCAAGTGGATTACCGCGTGGCGGCGCGAGGGGAAACTTTTCACCAACCCTATCGGTGCACCCGAGCAGGGCTTCGCCGATGGCAAGCAGCCCGTCATCGCTTTCGCCGGAGGTAAGCAAATCACGCTCTGGGAGCAAAACGGCGCCCTCATGATCCGCGACGCCTCCGGCAAGCCCGCCGTCTTCGCCCAGTCCGGAGCCAGCCCAAGCGTGGCGAGTGGTCCCAAAGCAGCGACGATCGCGTGGGAAGCTGGCCCCGCGGGAACAGCAGGGCTATTCCTCCAGCAAGTCCCCGCGAACTGACGGGCATCGGCGAACAGGATTGCCGTCGTTAGGAATAAAAGAACCGGGCAAAAGCAGGTTGGGAGAATGTCGATCGGAAAAGCCGGTCATCCTGAAGGAGCCTAAGCGACTGAAGGACCACGAGCCACCCGCGAGAGATCGATCGCCGAGAGCACCTGCCTGGAAGCATCCACGAACGGAAAGTCGGCAGTATATTCCAGCATCTGTGATTTCCGACGGCACTGGCGTCTCCGACGCGACTTCTCGCAGGAGCCGTCGCTGGAACGAACCGGACTCTGCTGCGGCGGGCCAAAGGCCCAACCACATACCAGCCCAGCCCAGGTCAGAGCGAGGAACGAGCGTCGGCCTGGGTAACGGATTCAAAACGGCAGAGCCCCGAAGGTGGCGAAACAACAGCGTCGCCACTCCACGTTACTCGATTTGAATCGCAGCGTTCACATGCGCGAGGGCGGCTTGCAGCGTGCTTTCGCTTCGAGCGTGCACGGTCAGCAACGGCGCGCCTCGCTGCACGTCTGACCCGACCTTCCGGATGTCCGCGCAACCAACCGCAAAATCCACGGGATCGCTCGCCTTCGCCCTACCTGCCCCAAGCGCGACGCACGCGCGCCCGATCCGCTCCGCGTCCATCTTGGCCAGCTTTCCCGAACGTTCGGCGCTGACCACATGCTGAATCGGCGCCCGGTGAACTTCGAGAATGCTCTCAGTATCGCCAGCTTTGCCTCCCTGCGCTTCGACGAGTTCCCGCCACTTCTTCCAAGCCGTCCCGTCATCGATCCACTTCGCCAGTTGCGCTCGAGAGACAGGCGAAACCTTCTCGGCGAGATCGAGCGTGAGTTCTAAGAGATCCGCCGGACCGCGACCTTGGAGCGTCTCGACGCTCTCCCAAACCTCGAGCGCATTTCCCGCCGTGTGGCCGAGCGGCTCATCCATCGGGTTGAGAATGGCGGTGGTTTCCACCCCACATCCGTTCCCCGTCGCGCAAAGCGCTGCGGCCAGCGTCTCCGCATCCGCGCGCGTCTTCATGAAAGCCCCAGACCCATACTTCACATCGAGCACCAGTCGATCGAGTGATTCGGCCAGCTTCTTCGACATGATGCTCGCCACAATCAGCGGGATACTGGGCACGGTGGCGGTGACATCGCGCAGCGCATAGAGCTTCTTGTCCGCAGGACAGAGATCGGAAGTTTGCCCCATCATCACCACGCCAATGCGCTCCAGTTGGGAGAGCGCATCTTTCTCCGCGACGTTCACGTTGAAGCCGGGAATGCTCTCCAATTTGTCGAGCGTTCCTCCGGTGATCCCGAGTCCGCGCCCGCTGATCATCGGCACCCACACGTCCGCGCAAGCGAGCAGGGGAGCAAGGATGAGCGAGACTTTGTCGCCGATGCCGCCCGTGCTGTGTTTGTCCACCTTGAGAGGCGATCCAGCCGGCCATCGAAAGATGCGCCCGCTGTTCCGCATCGCCATCGTCAGCGCGGCCGTTTCAGTGGCTGACAGCCCTCGAAAGTAAACTGCCATCGCCCAAGCCGCCGCCTGGTAGTCGGCAACCTCGCCGGAAGTGTATCCGCCGATGAACTCCGCGATCGATTCGCCGGTTAGTTCCTGCCCATCACGCTTGCGCTCGATGAATGTGGGGACGTGCATCGCGGGACATTGCGCGAATGCCACGTGGCCGGGAAGGCGGCAGTTGGATGCGACGTTCGGTTAGAACACGCGAACTTCGTAATTCGAAGCCGCGTCGAACGTGCCGGCGGTATCCAGCTTCGTCAGCTTCGTCCCGTCGACGCCCTTGCGGAGGTAGCTCTTGATCGCATCCGCATAGATTCCCTTCAGTTCGGTCCCGGCGGTTTTGTCGACGTTACCGAGCGTGATTGAATTAAAGTTGGCCGCCGCGACGACGGAGTCGGAAAGAGTGCCGGTGATCGTGAAGCTCTTGATTGTGCGATCCAAAACGAAGTCCGTAAGGTCGTCCGGCCGCGTGCTCATTCCCGTGAGGATCGTGCTGCCCACCATGTTCCCGAGTTTCACCGTGCCGATGTCGCCGAAGACCGTGAGATCTGCGTTGCGCAGAGTGCCGCCCACCGTGATCTGCGCGACTTTGGCCTCCGTGCTCAGCAACAAACTCGCTTCCAAATCACCCGCAACCTTCAGCGCGTCCAATTGCGGCGCGAAGATTTGGTTTTCCACCGTGCCTGTCGTATCGAGCCAGCTCGAGGCTGTGAGGCGCCCGAGAGCCACATTGGATTCGAGCGAATAATCCCAGACATTGCCCAACGTGAGGTTGAGCTTCGGAGCAATGCCGGGAAGTCCGTTGACCGAGAAGGAGTGATCAATACCGGAGTCCGCCGTTCCGAGGGCTCCAAAGCTGACTGACTTCACCCCGGCCTGCGCCATGAAGTCTCCGTGCAGCACAGCATTGCCGAGCTTCACATTCCCCATCACCGAAGAAATCAGGAGATCGTCAATATGAGCCGTTCCCGATTCTGCTTTCACACTAAGCGTGGAGGAGAGACTCGTTCCCGTCAGAGTGATGTCGATCCCACCATCGGCATCGCGCGTAAATGTGCCGCTGCCTCCGCCGGTGAGCTTGAAGCTTACTTTTCCATCCGGCGTTTCGATGGTCATCACCGCGTTCTTGCGTCCGCTAAGATTACCGAATCCTTGGGAGTAAGTGTGACCCGTCAGGCGCGGGCCGTCATTATCGTCGGAAAACACCTCGACGATGTCGCTGTTCGGCGCGGGCACCACTTGAGAAACGACCACGTATTGCTTGCCGTTGATTAGCGCCACGCCATCCACCACATCGTCCACCAAATAGGGCACCGAAACCGTCGTTGAAGCGCCCGGCGCGATATTTACCTCGAACTCTGCGGTGCCAAGGAGCACGTCCGCATCATCTACCGTGAAAGTCGGCGCATCGGGCAAGCCATCGCCATTTCCGTCCGCCTTGACTTCGGAAAGGTACAGGCGAACCAACACTTTGCCGTCGGCAACGCCGCCGAGGTTGTTGCTGATCTTCACCTTTGCCACGCCCTGGTCACCCGGCACGAACGTGGTCGGGAGTTTGTGCGTGGTCACTTCGGAAAGAAGGTTCGGTTCCACCGTGACGAGGAACTTCTCCATTTCGGTCACGCCATCTTTTGTGACCGGCACCCATACTTCCGCCTGCCCAATCTTTCCGGGAGCGTAGGACAGAGTCAGCTTATGGGTGACAGGATCGACTGTGGCGGTAAGAAGGTCCGATTCGTCGGTGGTGGAACCCGGTTCATAAACCTTCGGTTCCCCAAAGGTGTGGCCGTTCACGTTCGAAGCGGTCGTCTCGAGCACCTTCGCGTCTACGATTTGGAAGAGCTGAGCGGCTTTCGGTGTGCCCGAAACATAGCTCTCCTGCACCGGAAGTTCGTTCAGCGCTCCGCCGAGCTGAATCTTTTCAGCGGCGCCGATCGCATCGATCACGTTCAGGCCCTCGACGACTCGACCGAACACGGTGAAACCACCGTTGTTGGTTCCACCGAGTATCGAGGTGTTGTTTGTAAGATTGAAGAACCACTCGCTCGAGCCAGTGTTCGGGCCGAGGCCGGTCTTCGCCATCGCGATGGTGCCGCGAACGTTCTGCACCTCCGGGTCATCCGCGTTGAACTCGTTGTGCACCGTCGACGTGGTGGGGATGTGCTTGAAGATGTTCGATACATCGAACCCGCCCGCCTGGATGATGTCAGTGCCTGCTTCCGAGGTCGACCCGAAGTCCGCAATGCGGTGAAAGAATGTGCCGTCGTAATCCACCCCGTTGGTGCCGTTCACGTAGCTCAGGAAGTTCGCGACAGTCACCGGCGCTTTGTCATCGAAGAGCTCGATCACAATCTTTGCCGGAGCTTGCGTGCCGGGATCGATATAGTTCGTGGTGAACTCCACCAGCGTGCGGTAGGACGTCGAGGCGTCGACCATCTTGCCCAGATCAATCGTCGCGCCGGTGCTCCCGATGCCTGCGATGATATCGAAGGGGTGATTGACGATTGTGACGGCGGGGGCGATGCGCGATTCGAGCGCTTCGATGGCGGACTGGCGATTCA
>CBHXZU010000416.1:0-5891 GCA_966125105.1 uncultured Prosthecobacter sp. | reverse complement strand
CGCATCGATCGCATTTTCCAGCGTGTCATCTCCGGTCAGAATGATGACCTGGAGTTCGGGGGTCTCGCTCTTTAGCGCGCTGAGAATATCGAGCCCGCTTTCGTCCGGCAGGCCGATATCGAGGAGCACCAAATCCGGCCGGACGTCTGCGACGCGTTTGCGTCCTTGCGCGCCAGTCGGGGCGACGTGCGGCTCAAATCCACGGCGCCGAAGAATCGCTTCCAGAACGGCTAGCGTATTCTTGTCGTCGTCAATAATGACGATCTTTTTGGGAGCTTCAGCCACAAGCAGGGAGCATCAAGCCACCCGGCACGACGTAGCGAGTCTTTTCGGTGCGAAACCGCAGCTTGCGAGGCAGTCGAAAATAAGGCCGCGCGCGGACGCGGGTGGCAGCAAATGATTAGGCAGCGGCCAATTCGCCGCGCAAGGCGTTGGCGAGTTTGCGCAGACCCAGTTCGATACGAGTCTTAATGGTGCCAAGGGGTATGCCGGTGCGAGCGACGATCTCACGTTGCGAAAGTCCCTGCTGGTAAGCCAGGCGGACGGCCTCGGCTTGGGCTTCCGGGAGCAGGGCCAGCGCACGCTCCAACCGGGCCCCCAAATCGCGCTGCTCGACATCGGCGTCACCATCACAGGTGTGGTCGGTCATCGGGCCGTTCTCTTCTTCATGGCGGAGCCGTTGCTCGGCGCGGAAATAAGCCTGGAAGCGGCGGATCCGGTCCAATGCCCGGCGCCGAGCCAGCGTGATCAGCCAACCCAAGGCGCGGCCCTTCTCTTCGGAGTAGTGGCCTGCTCGTTCCCAGATTTCCACAAAGACCTCCTGGAGCAAATCCTCCGCATGATGCGCGTCGTACACGCACCGGCTGATGACAGACTGCAGAAGCTTGCTGTAGCGGTAATAAAGCATCGTCAGCGCATCTTCGTCACGGTCCTGAATGCGGGCCATCAACGTCTCATCCGAAGGTTCGGACGGGCTGCAAAGCCTCACGTGCGTCACTGGGGCGGGCTGAAGGAGTAACGACGTTTTGTCAGAAGCGGCGTAGGTGTTCACGCCGTCCTTTTTATGCCCATGCCGTGCCACGCCCCTTCCGTCTCTGGAAAGGTGCAGGCAAGGAGTGTCACGGGTGTAGCGCTACGCTACACTCGCGTCCGTAAATGGACATCCGTCCATCCATTGCCGTTCGCGCGTCTTCTCTCTACGCTAATGTATCGCACCACCATGGAAGTTCTGCCGTCTCCAGTTTCTTGGTCCCGCCTGACCGCGTTTGTGCGTCAGCTCGGGCACGACATCCGCAACGATCTAAACGCCCTTTCCCTCGAAGCCGCATTATTGAAGGAGCTGGTGAACGATCCGGAAGCTGCCACGTCGGCGGCGCGGATTCAATCGCAGCTCCGGGATATCGCGAACCGCCTCAAAGATTTGTCCAGCCGGTACGCTCTGCCAGCACCGCAACCTGGACCGGTGACCGTGGCGGAACTCGCGAGCCATTTGCAAAGCACCATCGGCAGCGGACAAATGGATTGGGAAATCGCTGGCGATGGCTCGGTGCACACCGATGTCGTCCTGCTGGCGCGGGCATTCCGCGAATTGGCGCAAAACGCAATCGAACGTTCAAAAGGGCAAAAGCCGCAGGCCATCCTGGAATCTGGCAAGAACGGCGGCGCAACCCTGACCCTGCGCGAAAAAGGGGAAGAATATGCCTGGCCCGTCTCCGCCTTTGAAGCCCCCAAGGCGGGCCATTACGGCGCAGGAATCCCGATTGCCGCAGCAATTCTGCAGGGGCTCGGCCATGCAGTGGAGCGGAAGAAGGTCGCTGATTACTTCGAGACGCGGGTGACGTTGAACGCTGCCTAGCCAGGAGAAGCCGCAGCGCGAGCAGAAGTAATGGACCTCTAGTGCGCGAGGCACGTCCTCGCGCGCGGCGGATTCCGCGTCCTTCTACTCACGCTTGCAGATCAGCTTCCCGGCACGCGACAGCCCACGACCTGTCAAAACCGCCGTCAGCTTAATCATTCCGCTCCGTCCACCGGTCACGGTCGGAGAATAGGAGATAATGGGCTGCTTGGGCGACGAAGATCGGCTTGGCGGCCTTCAGCGGGAAGTTTGCCGCAGCACGGGGGTCGCGCATGATGAAAAGCCGCCACTCTTTGAACTCACCAACGCCCACATCGCTCAGCAATCCTCGGAACCCGGTGACAGGAGTGAAGAGCAGCCCGGTGATTCGATTATTGAATCGGAAATCATTCAGCTCATTGAAATCCGGCAGGCTCATTGGCAGCCAAAGGCTCTTCCGATCCGCATACCACGAAACCGCCCACGGCATGTCCGAACAGATGATGTCTTTGGGCGTGTACCAATCGTTGATATCGTTGAACGCGCGCGGGAGGTACGGCGGCCAAACGAATCCGAACCTCGGCGGGTCCGTGTAGCGGTTCAGCAATGGCAACGCCGAGAGGAACACCACCAACGCTTGAAACGTGACGTTGAAAATCGGCAGGCGGCTTAGCTCCCGACCCTGCACGACCACTCGGCTCCACATCACCAGCAGGAGCGCAAACCCGTAAAAAGCCATGATCGGGATAAACAGGACGTGCAGGTCGTTGGCGTTAATTGTGGCCTGCAGGTCGTAGTCGCTAAACCCGAAGTAGGACATGCCGATGACGCCGAAGAGCCACATCGAAAGCACGGCCCAACGCAGACTCCGGGTTTCTCCTCTTCGGAAGCCATGCAGCAGCGCGAGGAAGAAGAACAGGGCCACCACGTTTTTCCCCATGAACTCCCCAATCTTGTCCATCTGAAGGAGGATATGGTTCTGGACCTTGGCGCGCGCAGAGAGCCCTTCCGTCGGATCCGGCGGCGCGAGCGAGCGCATGATCTGCGACTCTGAGCCAAGGATCTGAAAGTTCTTCGTGCTCCATGCGAGCCCCCGGAAATCGCCACTCACGTTTGCGGTCCGAACATACCAGGGCACGACACAAGCCAGGACGATTGCGAGAATAATGCCGGCTTCCCGGCCCCTCGGGCGAAATACGATGACCGCATGCACCAGCAGGCCGAGGAGCAAAAATAGCGTAATGGAATGAGCCAGCGCCAGGAGGCCAAAACTCAGGCCCACCCCAATCATCCACGGCCACACGCGAGCGCCAATTTCCTTCGCGCCCAAGGCCTTTGCATAAAACAGCAAGGCGAGGCTGAAGAGAAACAGCATCATCATCTGCGGCAGCCCCGTCGTCGCGAACTCCCAAAAGCGATCGCACAACAAGACCATCAGCAGCCCGACGACCGCCAGGCGCCGATCGAACAGCAGTTGCGCGAGGAAGTAGCTCACGAGCGCGGCGCCGAGGAAGAACGCCACGGAAACTCCGGCAATGATGTAGTCCGCCGTCGGCACCAGTTCCGCGGGTTTGATGCGCCAAAACTCCGGTTTCCCCGCCTCATCCGATTGCCACTTGAACTTCTCATTGGCCATGAACGCCACCTTCAAAGCCAGGGCATTCACGACCGGATTCAATGGAGCGTGGAAGTAATCCGGGATGTTCCCGCGCGTCGCCCCTTCCGGATTCAGGAACTCATCGAACGCCGACTTCCCCCCTTCCACCTTCTTCTTCCCATCCACAAATGTGATCGCCGCCGGCTTGATGATCGTCGTGGAAAACCCGTTTCCACGCATGAGCTCACGCGCGATCACCGCCTGCTCCATCCCTTTGGCGTGAGAAAGGCCACGGAAGTTCTCTTGCTGCGCGCCCTGCCGATTCAGCGGGTTTAGAAAGAGGAAGGTCATCACCTGGTAGGCGACGACCGCGAGGATCACCAGGAACCACACCCACCAGCGTCCCTTTCCATGCTCGAGCTCGTGGACAAATTTTTGGGCTTGGAGTTCAGACGCCATGATCGGGTGGACTTGAAGAGGGTTCGTTGCCGCTGCCCGGGGAATCCAGGCGCAGTTCTTTGATGCGGCGATGCATCGTGCGACGGCTGAGGCCGAGCATTTTTGCCGCCGCGGTGACATTGCCGCCTGTTTCCTCCAGCGCCCGAACGATCATGCGATGCTCGGTATCCTGGAGTGTCAGGCGGTTGCCCGGTTTCACGGGCGGGAGTTTGATGCCGCCCACGCTGATCGGCGCGGCAGCGGCGCCTTCGCGCACGCTGGGCGGAAGATCGCGCACGGTAATCTTTGAGCCATTCGCCATCACCACCGCGCGCTCGATTGCGGCGCGTAATTCGCGAACGTTTCCGGGCCACGGATATTTCTCCATCGTGGTCAACGCATCCGGCGTCAGCTCCCGGACCGGCTTCCCGTTCTCCTCCGCCGCGACTTTTAGAAAATGCGTGGCAATCAGCGCGATGTCCTCCCGGCGTTCGCGCAGCGGCGGCATGTGAATGCGCACGACGCTGAGGCGAAAATACAGGTCATCGCGGAAATCGCCCGTGCTGACCATCGTCTCGAGGTCGCGATTCGTCGCCGCGACCAATCGAACATCCACCTTGATCGGCGTGTTCCCGCCGACGCGCTCAAAACTGCGCTCCTCGCCAAGCACGCGCAGGAGCTTTACCTGCGTATTCTTGTCGATCTCGCCGATTTCATCGAGAAACAGCGTCCCTCCATTTGCCTGCTCAAAACGCCCGATCCGCCGTTCCGTCGCGCCGGTAAAGGCACCTTTCTCATGGCCGAAAAGCTCGCTCTCCAGCAGCTGGGCGGAAAACGCGGCCATGTGCACGGCGACAAACTTGTCCTTGGCCCGCCCACTCAGGGCATGAATCGCCTGCGCCACCAATTCCTTCCCCGTGCCGCTCTCGCCCGTGATCAAAACGGTCGCGCGTGACGGGGCGACTTGCTTCACCGTGTCGAAAATCTCCTCCATCGCCGGCGAGTTGCCGATCAGCCGCTCCAGGCCGTAGCGGGTCTGAACCTTCTGCTTCAGCTCCACAACCTCCTTCTCCACCTGCTTGTTCCGCAACGCGCGTTTGATCAGGATCTCCAGCCGATCGATGTTCAGCGGTTTGGTGACAAAGTCGTACGCTCCCCGTTTCATCGCCTCCACCGCAGTGTCCACCCCCCCGTAGGCCGTCATCATGATCACCACTGGCGGATGAGACCGCGCCAACGCCTTCTCGATCACGGCCATCCCGTCCTCGCCACCCAGACGAAGATCCGTCAGCACGAGGTCAACGTGCTCATTCTCAAGCACATTCATCGCGCTTGCGATGTCCGCCGCCACATAGACGTCGAACGAATCTTCCAACGACGCGCGCAACCCTTCCCTGGTGTGTTTTTCGTCGTCGACGATGAGAATGGTGGGTTGCACGGACCGGGGGATGTAGCGGCAGTGTCAACTTGGCGCAAGGGGGACATCTGCAAAGTAGCGGCCAAGCCCGGTTAAAGTTGGGCGAATACTCCACGCCAGCCTGCTCCTTAAAACGATTCTTGAGCGTCGCAACTCAAAGCGTGGGCCCTCCCCGGCGCCATCGGAATCACGCTGGCAGTCGTCTGGATTACCCTGAGAGATGTCTGAATCGCCCTGAGAGGCCGCTGGATCTCCCTAAAGTCCGGCTGTACTCCCCTAAAGTCCGGCTGTACTCCGCTGAGGGACGGCTGTGCTCCTCTGAGGCACGGCTGCACTCCCCTGAGGCACGGCTGCACTCCTCTGAGGTTCGGCTGTACTCCCCTGAGGTTCGGCTGTACTCCCCTGAGGTTCGGCTGCACTTCTCTGAGAGACGGCTGTACTCCGCTGAGACACGGCTGGATCTCCCAAAAGCTCGGCTGGATTCCGCTGAGTCAACGGTGTCTGACCCCTCCGCGGCGGCGCACGGCCATTAAGTTAAGGAAAACAGCGTGTCAAAAAGTCTGTCATCCTGACCGAGTGTAACGAGGAGAGCCGTAGCGAAGCGG
>CBHXZU010000415.1:0-5906 GCA_966125105.1 uncultured Prosthecobacter sp. | reverse complement strand
TTTTTTGTGCTGGGAGCCTTCTTCGCCGCGGCGTTCTTGGCGGGTTTCTTAGGGCTAGGCATAGGAACAGAGACTTATGGAATGCATGCGAAACGCCGGCGGATGGCAAGCGAAGGCGAGGCGAGTAATGCGGCGATCGTGCAGGAAGCCGTGGCCTTTAGATACACTTTCGTCTGGAATGCCTCGGCGAAAGTGCCTTAGAAGCGCCGCCCATGAAAGTCATCCGCCGCACGGTGGCCGTTGCCATCGCCGCGTCTCTCGCCCTTCAGGTTACTGCCAAGCAGCCAGTTACCGACGGAAAAACGACAGCTCCGAAAACCGTTACCCCGGTGGAGGAGCCCAATTTCGGCCGCCTGACGTTGGGTGCCAAATTCGCGGAAGATTTGCAGAGCGGCTACGTCGATATCCTGAACGGCGGATTTCTCGGGACGGACACGGCGCTCTTTGTGAACCTGCGCGGCACGTTCGACGACAACGACCAAACGATCCTCACCGCGGGTTTGGGCGTGCGCCATTTGTTCGAGAACCCGGGCGTGATTATCGGGGCGAACGTCTACTACGATTACGTCGACACTTCCGCGGGGAATAGCATCAACCAGCTCGGCTTCGGTGCTGAAGTGCTCACGAAGTATGTCGATGCCCGCTTTAACTACTATCTCCCGGAGAACGATCGGTTCCTGGTGAGGAAGTTTGACGTGGTTTCGCGGGACCGGTCGACGGGTCCGGAGTTTTCTAATGGGAATCTGCTTCAGCGGAACCTGACGACCACCACCACGATTTCGACTTTCGGCATCTTCGAAGAAGGCTTGGAAGGCTGGAATGCGGAGGCTGGGTTCCTGGTGCCGGGCCTTGATCGCTATTTCGACCTGCGACTTTTCGCGGGCGGTTACAGCTACCAGGATCCCAAGGGCGGGGACATCGCTGGCTTCAAGGCACGTGCTGAGGCGCGCGTGACCGATGGCGTGACGCTCGATCTCGAATACTGGGAGGACGAGGAACTCGTGGGAGGAAACTGGGTCGCCGGCGTGCGGGTCAGCCTGCCGTTCGACATCGGCAACCTGTTCACAGGACGGAATCCGTTTGAAGGCGCGGAGAACACGTTCCGCCGCACCCCAAATCGCGACTTGCGCGCTCGCATGGACGAGATGGTGATTCGTTCGCATCGCGTTCAGACCGGCACTACTGGGCCGCAGTTGACCGGAGTCACCTCGAACACGGACACGAAGACCGTGACGACGGGCACGAAAGTCATGCCTCCGGTAACTCGGCCACCGTCATCTGGTGGAGGCGAGAGCCCAGAAAGTCCAGAAAGCCAGGAAATCCCGCCGGAGGGCTTCGGCGAATTCTAGTCGCGCGTCATGCGCGATTATCTCGGCCGCGTTTTCGGGCTTGATGCCCGGTCGCTCGCGGTGTTTCGCGTCGCCCTTGGGCTGCTTCTCCTTGCGGACATCGCGTGGCGGCTGCCGCGATTCGACGCCTGGCTGAGCGAATCGGGCGCATGGCCCATCGCGGCGGCGCAGGGCGAAGTGACGCATTCGTGGTCGCTTTACTTTTGGAACGGTTCGAGCGCGTGGGCTGGCGGACTGGTCGCGTTCGCTGCGCTCGCGGCGGTTGCGTTGATCGCGGGTTGGCAAACGCGTTGGGCCACGATCGTTTCGTGGGTGCTCGTTGTTTCACTACAGGCGAGGAACACGTTGCCCCTGAACGCTGGCGACATCCTGCTTCGATTGCTGCTGTTCTGGGGTGCGTTTCTTCCTCTCGGCGGGCGTTGGTCGCTGGATGCTCGAAAGGGTGGCAGGACGGAAGAAGTGTTCTCGCCTGGATCGACCGCGCTGGTGATCCAGCTGGTGCTCGTTTACGTCTTCAATGCGCTCTACAAGACGGGCGAGGCGTGGAAGACGGGTGCCGCGATTTCGGAGGTTTTGCACCAGGAGACGTATGCCACGTCGTTTGGTGCGTGGCTGACGCAATGGCCAGGACTCTTGGACGCGGCGACGCGGTCGATTTGGTGGTTTGAGCTGCTCGGGCCGGCGCTGTTGTTTTCACCGTGGAAGACGGGTTGGTTTCGCGGGCTCGCAGCGCTCGGGTTCATTGCATTTCACCTTGCGCTTTTCGCGACACTTCGGATCGGGCTGTTTCCGCTCGTTGGGATCGCCGCATGGATTCCGGTTTTGCCGGGCGGGTTTTGGGATGGATTACTGCGGCGCGGCCCGTCGCATGCTCCGGCCGAATCGACGACGGTGCCCCATGCTGATTCGGTCGTCGCCGTTTCCGACGCGCGTCGGATCTGCAGTGTGGCTGCGCAATGTGTCGCGGTCGGTTTGATCGCGGTGGTCGTAACGATGAATGTGCTGCGGTATCTCAATTTGCCGCGGCCTGCCTGGCTTCGCATCACGTCCGGAGTTCTGCGACTGGATCAGCAGTGGTCGCTCTTTGCGCCAGATCCGACCCGGACCGAGGGGTGGATGGTTGTGGTGGTCGAAGGTAGTGACGGGAAAGAATACGACGCGCTTACTGGCTCGGAAGTGGATTGGACGCGACCGGCAAATCTCGGCGCGGCGTTGGAGTCGGGGCAGTGGCGCAAGTATTTGGCGGCCGTTCGGAACCGGCGCTTTCCCAAACGGCCGAAGTATTTCGCCGATTGGTGCGTGGCGGAGTGGAAACGTCATCGTCCAGAGATCGGCGTGCAGAGAGTCCGGGTTCATTACCTGTGGGAGTGGGTGAACAAACGCCAGAGCCCGCCGGACAACTGGTTCATCTACGAAGATCCGCCTGGGGAAATGACGGAGCTGGCGAAAAGTCTCGGTTATCCAGTCGCGCCGCCGACGGACGTGTCGGATTTGTGAACGCGGGAACGTGGACGTGTGGGGCGAGCGTATCACAGGGAGTCGGCATTCATAGACTGCCTCACTTCAGAAACGGCCTTTGACGATGGGTCGAAACTGGAAACATCGCGGCTAAGCGCGTTCCTGGCGATGAATCTCTCGCGAGTGGCTCGGGGTCCTTCAGTCGCTTAGACTCCATCAGGTTGACCGACTTTTCTGCCCGTCAGTTGCCTCTTCCTTAGCTGCGCGGCACGTTGTGGATGCCGGGAAGAGCCGGGCCGGCTCTGCCACTTTAGAGCCGCGATCCCTCGCGATTCTTGCACCACGACTAATTGGCCTGAACAGCTTCTACGGGATGTAGAACGACAGCGGTTTCGAAACTGCGTCGCTACTCAAAGCGCCGTCAGGCCTAGGGCTGGGCGAGCTTCTTTTTCTTTTGCAGGTACTCGGGGTACTTGCTGCGGAGCTGGTTCTCGAGGCGTTTGACTTCTTCGCTTTCGCCGCGCTCGCGGCGCAGGGCGATGGCGCGTTCGAGGGCGCGGGGGCAAATGTCGTCGTCGTCCAACGTGATTGGGATGCTTTCGAAGACCTGGATCGCTTTGGCGATGTTGCCGCGGCCGACTTCGATTTCGCCGCCGCGCAGGCGCAGCTCGCCGTTGTATTTGCCCTCGGTTGCGACGGTCAGACCTTCCTTCACCGTCTTTTCGGCGCCGGGCCAGTCTTTGAGGCCAATTTGCGCATCGGTCTTTTCGATCAAGCCGGCGACGCGAAGGACCGGAACTTTCACGATCGCGAGGTAGTTATCGAAGCTCTCGACCGCTTCCTCGAACTTGTTCATCCGGGCGCGAGCGCGGGCGAGGAGCAGGAAATCTTCGGCGGAAGCTTCCTTGCGAATGACCAGCTGCGCGAGGTGCTTCACCGTTTTCTCGTAATCGGTTTTCTCGAAATACTTCTGTCCGAGCCAGCGGATGATATCGCTCGGCGTCTCTGCCTTGCCGCCATTCGCGCGGTAGAACTCGATCTCCTTCTCCGTCTCGTCCAGCAGCTCGAGGTTGTAATACGAAACCAGGATCGGAAGTGAGGCTTTCTCGAAGAACTGCTCTTTGTCCTGCTGGCGAGCGGCGTCGAGGTGCTGCGCGGCCTTCTTGTAGCCTTTGTTGTCGAAGGCAGCGCGACCGATCCAGAAATTCGCCTTCGCCTTTGCGGCACTCTCCGGGAAGTCGCGAAGCAGGATTTCGAACGTCGCCGCCATCTTCGCCGGGTCGCGAAGCTGGCCGTAAATAAGCGCGAGGTTTTCCAGCCCGAACTCGCGCTCGCGCGCCTTCGGATGCTTTGTGGTCAGTTCCTCGAAGGTTCTTTGCGCAGCCGCGTATTGCTTGAGCTGCATCTGCGCCGAGCCGAGTTGCGCGAGTGCTGTGGGCACCTTCGGATGCACCGGGTGATCTTTGAGAAATGCGGTGAAGGTCGGAATCGCCTGGTCGAACTGGCGCAATTGCATGCGGCACCAGCCGAGCTTGAAGGCAGCCTCGCCCTTGAATTCACCGCTAAGGCCGCGCGATTTTTCGACCACGACCTGGTAAATCGGCGCGGCGTGCTCGAAGTCGCCGGCCTTGAAGAGCGCTTCCGCCTTCATCAACGAAACGCGTTCCACCTGCGGGGCCGCGGGGTTGTCGTTGAGAAACTTGTTTACCTCATCCAGCAGGCGCTGATCGCCCGTGTCGTAGAGCATCACCAGGCGCGCGTAGGCCGCGTCGCGGGCTTGCGGCGTTTCCGCGTAATCGCGCGCAATCTGGTCATAGAGCGCCATCGAGGCATCGCGATTCCCGAGATCGCGTTGCGCGTTGGCGACGAGCACCAGGACATTCAGTTTCGACTCCGCACTGAGTTCGCTCGCGCTGCCGCTTTCGTAGCGAGAGATCACGCCTTTGAAGTCTTTCTTGTCGTAGAGCGCGCGGAAGATGCCGACCTGGATGTCGTTCTTCATCCCGGCCGCTTCCGGCATGGCGAGGGCGGCGTTCAGCGTCTCGATCGCCGCGTCGGGTTGGCGCAGGTCGATCTGGAGCAAGCCGACGCGTGTCATCGCATCGGCCTTGATCTGCGCATTGGCAGTATCCTTGGCCAGCGGCTGCAGCCACTTCAGTGCGGATTCTTTTTGTCGTCCTTCCTCGTAGAGCCGGCCCACGGAGAGGCGGCTTGCGTCGCGATACGGATTCCCTTCCGAGACGCTCGCAAGATCCTCGTAGGCCACACGCGCTTCGGTGCGTTGCCCGATCGCTTCGAGGCATCGGCCGACGAAGAATTTCGCTGCGTTGATGAGCGTCGGCTGCGCGAGGCGGACGGTGGCGCGGCGATACACAGGGAGCGCACCGCGATAATCCTTTTCGTCGTAGAGCAGGCTCGCCAGGCGATACGCGGCGTATCCGACAAACTCGCCGCCGTTGAAACTGGCCAGGATCGCTTCGTAATTCGCCTTCGCGTTGTTTACCGCGCCCATTTGACGATAGCACTCGGCGAGGCGGTAATACGCGGCCTGCCGATCGGCGGGCGGCGCCTTGAGGAAGCGTTGCAGGTAGGTTTCGTACTCGGGCGCTGCCTCGCGCCATTGCCTGCGCGAGTAGTAACCGTCAGCAAATTGCAGCTGGATCTGGTCCGGTGCGGTGGGCGCAGCGTTCGGCTTCACCACAATGTCGCCGGGTTCCGGCGAGTCATTGTTCACCGGCTTCGTTGCCGGCTTGGACGGTTCCGTAGCCCCCGGAGTGTCCGGTGATTCCGCGACGGGCGCGGGCACTGGCTTCTTGACCGGAACAGCCTTTGGAGCGGGCGCTTCCTCGGCGACTGGAGCCGGCGGGGCGGCAGGTTTGGGTTTAACGGGCTGAGCTTTTGGAGCGTCCTCAGTCGCCTTGAACGGCTTTAACGGGCCGCCTTCTCCCGACTTCGCGGGCTCGACGGGATTCGTCGCCGCGGGTGGCGGCGGCTTTGAGCCTTCCGGTCGGAACGGCTTCAGGACATCGGTTTGCGCGGCGGCATGACTGGCAAGCCAGGCCGAGGCGACTGCGGAGACAACACGTGTCCTGCGTTTCA
>CBHXZU010000414.1:0-5951 GCA_966125105.1 uncultured Prosthecobacter sp. | reverse complement strand
GGCAGCTCATTCACGATGCCGCGCACCTTGCCGGGTCTGATCACGAACCGGAAGGGACTACCCATGTGCATAAAATAAAACGTTCGGCACCAGCTGCATGTGCACGCATCGGCGTCATGCGACCGGGGCAAAAGAGGGCTGAAATCGGTCGAGAAGTTGCCAAAACGTCCGCCCGTTAACCCGCGCGGCTATTGAATTCTTTTCCGATGGGCCGTGGCCGAAGAGGCGCGAGTCCAACCCGCTCTTTGGTTCGCTTCCACGACGGTTATTGCCTCGTCACCGATGACCCGTGCCGGGATGGCGAAAGTGCCAAACGCGTTTCCCGCAGAGTCCGCACTGTTCTGAGGAAAACTTTGCCGCCGATTGAATGGATTTACGTTCGCTGCACCCGGATCAGCTCAGAGGACCGCGGAGGTCCGCAAAGTGCGCGGACCTAGTTAGTATAAGAAAGTGGGCGAGGCAGGAGTCAGGGATGTGGAATAAGCCGCCGCGAAACATAGTCCGCTCCCGCCAATCGAAAAGTTCCACTGCGAGTGAGGTGTTTTCCCGCTATCCGCCCCGCTCGCCGCGTGGCGCGTCAGTTCTGACCGCGGCTGTCCGGCGTGGATGAGCGCCGCTTCATCTCGCGCTCCAGCTTCTGCATTCGCCGCACCACATTAATGTAGTGCTCGAACGCTTCCTGCGCCTGCCGCTGCAGTGTTTCGATTTCGATGTTCCTTGCTACGGCGGTGCCTGGCTCACCAGTGGGAGATTGGCTCACGGACATACTCCACATACGTGAGCCCGCCGTGGCTTGGCTGTATGGTTTTTATAATCGAGCCGCCCGACAGCGCCGGATCCTTCCGACGAGAGTTGTCGAGCACGGCGCTCTATTAATTCGATTCGCCCGCGATAGGTGCGCCGACTGCCGGCCGCAATTCGCACGTGCCGAAGCTCGAAAGGTCGACCACGCTGCCCAGGCCGCGATCGATCCCCTCTCCCTGGATGATGACCCCGAGAATCGGGCGCACCACACGACCCTGAACGCGGGAGATAAATGCTCCCGTGCTGAGGTTCACGCGAATCGCGGAAACGCCACTGCCATCCGAAGGAGGCAGGAGATTCCCCGAAAAGGACCGCGTCTCTTCATACGTGGCTGCGCCGGCAGCCGCGAAGCTCGGGATATCGAGACTGATCGTGAGCGAGGCCGCGTTTAGAAGAGCTTCGCCCGTTTCCGGCGCCAGGTAGCGCGCCCCAAGGACAGGATATTCAGCCGCGAACGGCTCAGGAATGCGGCGATCGAGGCCGGCATTCCAATGCAAAGTTCCCGAGACCGCGGGCGCATTCGTGATCTCGGCGCCTGCCTCCGCTTCCGCCGGGAAGCGCAACACTCCCCACTGGATGCTTGGCCCCGAATTGCGCCGGCCCGCGTAAAATGGCACTTCGCTGCCGCTCATCATGTAGCTCGAGCAAACGAGCGCATAGCCGTGCCCGGTCGATCCTTGGAAAATAACTGCACCATTCGGCGTCACGCGAGCAGTCATGGCGGAGGCGACCATCGGGACTGCGCGCTCTGCATCGGCCAATTCCGCGCCCGTTCGGTCGAGCACGAGTTGCTGCCGCGAAGCCACGAAAGTGTAGCGTCCCGCCTGGGGGGCCCGGCGCGCCGGGCCGTAAGGCGACCGGGCCGAACTCCCCGTGTAGGCGCCACTGCCGTCGATCGCCGTCACGACGAGACTCGACGCTTCTCCATTCCCGCCGCCCACATTGATCGCGAGCGTGATCGGGGTGAAGCCTTTCGAGCGGGGAGCGATCACCACCGGCGCGCCGCCAAAGAACCCGCGCACCGTGTAGCGCACTCCGCCGATCGTCAGAACACCGGTCGCGCGTCCCAACTTTGTCGTCGTGAGAAAGAGATGCGCAGCGATTTCGTTTTGCTCATTCCGCAACAGCATCGCGTAATTGCCAATCGTGGCCTCCTTCGCGGTGACGTTTACTTTAACGGTCCGCGTCGCCACGCCGCCACGCCCATCGTCCGCGATGATCTTGAAAGTATCCGTGCCTGCGAAGGTCGGTGATGGCTGATAGACATACTCCGGCCCCGAGCCGCTGATCGTGCCTTGCAGCGGCCCCAGGAACTTCGTGGCGACCGTATCGCCATCCGGGTCCGACGTCGTCATCGTGAAGGTCAGCGGCACCGTAACCTCTGTCGAAAGGAGGTTCGCGACCGAGATGACCGGCGGCGTATTCGGCGGTGCCGGGGCGGCGACCACGATGGAAACGACCGCCGCGCCGGACGTCGTGGAGCCATCGGTCACTGTGTACTCGAAGGAATCCGTGCCGGAGAAACCTGCCGCCGGCGTGTAGAGGAATGAACCGTCCGCGTTCAAGGCGACCGCGCCATTGCTCGCGCTGCTGACGAGCACCGCAAACAACGGATCGCTTTCCGCATCGGCATCGTTGGCGACGACTCCAGGCGCAGGAACATTCAAGACCGCGCCGCTCTCGACGGCGAACTCGTCGGCGGTTGCAACTGGAACGCTGTTCGACGGAGCCACGTGGATCGTGACCACGACGACGCCCGACGTCGCGGAACCGTCCGTCACCTGGTAGCTGAATGAATCGTCTCCGCTGAATCCGCCCGAAGCCAGGTAGAGGAAAGAACCGCCCGCATTGAGCGAAAGGGCGCCATGGCTCACCTCCCCGACGAGCACCGCCTTGAGAACGTCACCCTCGGCGTCGCTGTCATTTTGCAAGAGACCGGGCGTGCTCACATGGAGGACGCTTCCCTGCGTCGCGGTGTAGCTCTCGCCCTGGGCTACCGGCGCGTCGTTCACCGGCGTGACCGTCAGCGCGACGGTTACCTGGGCCGAGGTGAGCGCGCCGTCGCTCGCTTTGTAGGTAAACGAATCTGCGCCTGCGAAATTTGCGCCCGGCGTGTAGGTAAAGGCGCCGTTCGCCTCAAGGGTCAGCGTGCCGCTGGTCGTCGAGGAAACGAGGATCGCCGTGAGCGCGTTCCCGTCGGCGTCGCTGTCGTTCGCGAGCACGCCACCCGCGGGAAGCGCGAGCACCTCGTCCTCGGCGACCGTGTAGCTCTCCGCCACCGCAATTGGCGCCGTGTTCCCGATCACTGTAACGGTCAGGACGGCTGTCGCCGTGGCGCCGCGGCCATCATCGATGGTGTAGGTGATCTTCGCCGTGCCGACGAATTCCGGAGTGGGCGTAAAGCGGACCTTGTTGTTCACGGCGAGCGCCGTGCCGCTCCCGGTGGTCACCACCGCATCCGTGATCGTCAGCGCGTCGCCGTTGCCGTCCGTGTCGTTCGCCAGCACATCGGCATCCACCGCGATTCCCTGCGGGGTCGTGACCGCATCGTTCACCGCGACCGGGATGGAATTGGTCCCCACCGTGATCGTCACCGTCGCGGTGGCTGTCCCGCCGTACCCATCCGCGATCGTGTAGCTCAGCACCGTGATGCCAAACGAGTTCGGCGCATCGAACTGCAACTCGTTTCCCGAGATCGCGACGTTCCCCGTTCCCGAAACTCGCGAGGCAGCCGTGATCGTCAGCGCATCGCCGTCGGCATCCGAGTCATTGCCCAGAACGTTGATGAACACCGTGGACTGCGTGTTCGCGTTCAGGGTGTCGTTCGCCGCGATCGGAACGGCATTTGGCGCCACGGTCACGGTGAGCGTGGAGTTCGACGTGCCTCCGCGGCCGTCGGAGATCGTGTAAGCGATGACCGCCGTCCCGACAAAGGTCGTTGCGGGTGTGTAAGTAATGTTCCCACTCAGGGCGGAAATTGCGCCGGTTCCCGCGGTCAAAGTCGCCGAGGTAATCGTCAGCACGTTGCCGTCCGCGTCGACGTCATTCCCGATGACGTAGGTGGTCACCGCTTTCCCAGCGTGCGTGGTATCGGCGTCGGGGTAAGCGATCGGGGCAGTATTCGCCGCAGCGACCACGGTGATCCCGAGGACGTCCTGGTCCGCCAGTCCGCCGCCATCCGTCGATATCATCGTGACGCTCGCGAGGCCGGTATAACCGCTCGCCGGCGAGAAGCCCAAGGTCGCCAGCGCCGCGTTGATCTGACTCTGCGTCCCGCCGAGGGTGATGCTCGAAGAGCCATTCGCCCCCCCGACGATGATCGCCCCGCCCGAAAGGCTGACGCTCATCGTTCCCTTGACCGCAGTGAGCGCGACGGTGGCGAGATTTCCGTCCGCGTCGTTCACCGCGACGCCGGCAATCGCCAGTGAACCGTTCGCCGTCGCCGACGCGGGCAGGGCATTCACCGGCGCAACGTTCACCACGGTGCCGGAACCGTTCACCGGTTGAGAAAGAACCCCGAGCGTGGCCCACGGTGTCGTGCTGCTGTTGTTCCCGCTGACGCCGTTCAGGTCCTGGTTAAAGGAGCCGACCTGCGTCGAAGTTCCAATCACGTGGGCCAGCGGAGTCGACGAGGTGATCGCAATCCCTTGCGCGGCCAGGGCTGCGACCACGTCGGCAAACGGGACCGAGAAGCTGAGCATGTAATCGGTGCCCGTGGCGCCGTTGAAATCTTTCCGCAGCGTGGTGTTCGCCGCCGGATCGAGCACGACACCGCTCGTGGCGGATGGCGAATCGACCGCTCCCCAGTGGTAGTTCGCGGCAGTCTCCGTGTATTTCTTGAGGGGAAGCCGCTTGTCGACCGACAGAGTCGCAGGGGAGATATTCGGGCCCGTCGCCGGCTTCCAAATGTAGATGCCATCGTTTTGGCCGGAGTTGTCCACACCGACGAAGAGGTCGAGCTTGCCGTCTTTGTTTGCGTCCAAGCCGATAAGGACCACCGCCTTGTAGCCCATGGGGTTCTGATCGCCACCAACGCGAACGCGGTAGGCCAACGTGCCATTCGTGGTGGTCGTGCCGGCGGTTAGCTTGGTGTAAACCGACGGCAGGGACGTCGTGGTCGAACCCGTATTGCCGACGATGTCCGCTTCGTCCTGGCCAGTCTGCTGATCCCCTTTTACGTCTCCCAAGCCACCGGGCCCATAGGACAGAGCGTTCCAGTTTGTGGTCGGGGATCCCACCGAAAACTGAGCGTTTGCAAATGGCGAAGTAAGCGCCGCCGCGGCGAGACCGAGAACCCCAAGAACAACCTGAGATAAAACCTTATGCACGTGTAAGCGGGCAGATATACGCGCGCTTTCACAATTCGGTTAGAAACATTACAGCCAGTCTGGCCTGTGTGGCACGAGTGACACTTCGCCTCGTGTGTACAATACGAAGCGCCGCAGGAACTTCTCAAACAAGCCTCAAAGAGACTCGTGAAGGCTCCGTAATGATTTGTTTATCTTCCGCCTCTGGCACGCACTGAAGCTCCAGCGGACATCGCCGATGCCCAGCGATCAAGATGAGAAGCAAAGGCTGTGCCGGGTAACGGAAAAAACGGTGCACAGGGCCAACGGCCCGACGCATCAGCGCGCATCTGCGTCGGGCGTTGCTGGGCTCCGCCCACCCTTCGGGCGGTGCAGGCTGTCTCCCGACGGTCGGCTCAGCCCTTGGTCGTCTCTCCATCGTAAAACCAGCCCTTCGGACTGGGCTGGTATGCGGCCGGGCCTTCAACCCTTCGTTTCAAACGCCGCGGCAAATGCGGCTTTCAGGTCAAATATTGAAAGTGCATCCCGATCGCGAGCGTGCGAATTTGCCCGTTTCTTGAGTTGCTCCAATGTCTCAGGAAAGTGAATCGGCTCGGCGGCTGTGCGAACGCATTTTCCTCTGGATGAAACGGCAGTTCTCCTCGGTAGAGCGGCATTTCTCCTGGGTAGAACGGGATTCCTCCTGGGTAGACCGGGATTTCCGCTGGGTGGAACGGCGTTTCTCCTGAGTCGAACGGAATTCCTGCTGAGTAGAACCGCGCGAGGCCTGGGTAGAACAGCGCGCGGGCTGTCTGAAACGCCGCGCGGGCTTCCTGAAACAGAATTTGCGCTGTCTCGAAC
>CBHXZU010000413.1:0-5952 GCA_966125105.1 uncultured Prosthecobacter sp. | reverse complement strand
GCGCAGGCCTCGCTGCACGTGAACATCGACGAAGGGCAGACGCACTTCGACAAAAACGACTTTCTCGTCCGACCCTCGCCGATCGGCGACTTCACGCAGGAGCACGACGTGCGCACCGCCTATCTCGGCTGGACGGGCGACGGGCACTTCGGGCGATGGAACATCACGCACGCGTTCTACTGGGCGTTCGGCGAAGACGAGCACAACGGGCTGGCTGGACGCCGCATTGATGTGAACGCGCAGATGGCCGCGCTGGAGCTAAGCTACGACATGGATTGGATCCGCTATAAACTGAGCGGATTTTGGGCGAGCGGCGATCGCGATCCGCTGGACGATCACGGCACTGGCTTCGACACCATCCTCGATCAGCCGTTCTTCGTCGGCGGGCCATTCAGCTGGTATGTGCACGAGGGGATCAATCTCGCTGGCACCGCGGTGAACTTGAAGAACCCCGACAGCCTCGTGCCGAGCCTGCGCAGCAGCAAAACGGAAGGGCAGTCGAACTTCGTGAATCCCGGCGTGAAGATCCTCGGCTTTGGCATCGATGCCGACGTCACGCCGAAGCTCCGCGCATTTCTGAATGCGAACTACATTTGGTTCGATCACACGGAGTCGATCGAGCGCGCGCTGCATACGAACCGTGTGAGCGACGAGCTCGGCCTCGATGTGAGTTTCGGACTGAAATACCGTCCGCTGCTGACGGAGAACATCGTCATCGGCGCGGGGATCGGGCTTTTCTTCCCGGGGGACGGATTCAAGGACATCTACCGGCGCAATGCTGCGAGCGTGCCGGAATTTGGTCCGCAGGATGAAGAGGCGGAGCCGGACGAAGTGCTGTGGAATGCGCTGATGACGGTGACGTTTACTTTTTGATTTCGGATTGCGGATTGGTTGCCGCGGTGGGGAGCAAATGCGGGTGGCGGGCCGTTTATACCGCGGTGCGATCGCCACGTGGTTCTGCGTTCTCCGGCGCATTTGGCGCTCCGCCGTTTCGCCCGCAGGAGCGCCGTCCGCTCGCCAAATGGCGTTTGTGTCATCGCCCGGAGAGGGCTCGCGAGGGCGTTACCGAAGGGAAACGGGGTGAATTTTTCCTGCTAAACCGTGCTTGTGTCCTCTCGACAGCCCTCGGGAAATTTGCTTTCAGTCGCGCCGCATGCCTAAAAATTCCAAAGCGGCAAAGCCCTCCAAGTCCACGAAACCCTCAAAAGCGGCCAAGCCGGCGAAAGCCGCGAAGCCCGCAGCGAAGGCCAAAGCAAAGCCCGCGGCGAAAGCTGCGAAGCCGGCCAAGCGCAAAGTCAATCCGGCGCTCATGCGTCCAGTCGCGGTCGACGCGACGCTCGCAGCGATCGTCGGAACGAAGCCCATTCCGCGTGGTGAACTCACCAAGCGCATTTGGGACCACATCAAGAAGAACGGTCTGCAAGACGAGAAGAACAAGCGCAACATCAATGCTGACGACGCGCTGAAGGCCGTGTTCGGCGGCAAGAAGAAGGTCACCATGTTTGAAATGACCAAGCTGGTGAACGATCACATCACCGGCTTCGCAGACAGCAAGTAAACCCCAACCGCGCTCGGCGCACCGCGCCGGGGCACTAGAAAATTCCAGGGGCGGCTCTCCTCGCGAGAGCCGCCCCGTTGCTTTACGAGAGATGGTGCGCGGCCGAATCCACGTGAAGGGCGGCGAAAAGCTCGGCAGTCAGTTGCGAGACGCTCCTCGCGCGGATTGCCCATCGCACCTTGTGCTTGGGATCCTCGGACTAGGCTCATTTACTTCTCCGGATAAAGCACCTGGATATCTTCCCCTACCAACCAATCCTGGTCCTTCTCGAAGGCGTTCGCAATTGGGCGGTCTTTGCGTTTTGTGAAGAAGACTCCTGTGGGAGTAGCTCCCGTTATTACGATTTCCGCATTTCCGCCAACCCAAACTACAACTGCGCTTGTGCCTCCCCACACACCGCCGGGGAGGCGCTCTTTCGCGTGATAGCTAGTCGTGCCCGGAGCCAGGGCATTTCCCAAGAGCGGCCAAATCGCGGGAGAAAGTGAGCGAAGCCCGCGGACATATACCCAGTCACTTTCTCCCCGGAGCACCGCCGGATTCGCGCGGTCCAAGTGCGCATTGCACCACCCAGAGTGTTTGTTGAAGCACGGCTCTTTGTCCGGGAGATATTTTGGAATAATCGCGTTGAACGCATCGTTGGAAGTTCCCAACAGGGTCGTGAGGTCGTCCGGTTGGGCATACGCGGGGAAGCGATCCTTGTGGTCTTTTGAGTAGGCACTCATCGCCCCGTGGATTTTGCGGCCTTGTGCGAGTTGAATATCCATGGCGGCGCTTCCGCGAACGGATGTCAGGGCCGGAGCCGCTACTGCGATAGCCGCGCCCAGGATGACGACGCTCGCGATTAGTTCAGGAAGAGCGAAACCGCTCAATCGGGGATTTGTGGGAGGAACTTCAGAGGCATGGGGTACCATTCCGCCGAGTGAATGTTGAGATCAATCGTTGCGCAACGAGTATCGAGCGCGTTTGCGATGCGCGCCTTCGGCGTTTGGATCTTAACAGCCGCCGCTATCACTGAGCACTGCCTCGACGGGGAGGGCTTTTGGATTTGGCAACTCCGGGTAGAGCAGTTTCACATTCGGCTCGCTCAGCCAGGTATCATCTTTCTCCAAGGCGTTGGCGGCGGGCTTGTCGGCACGCTTGATGAAATACGCGTTGCCAGATTTTCCCGTTTCGACCTGTTCGGCACTGCCGCCGGCGTAGACGACGATCGCATTGGCGCCTTTCCATACGCCGCCAGGAAGGGCGGGATCGGCTAAGTAGGTGACAGTGCCGGGCGCGCAGGCGTTCGCGAGGAGGGGATAGCGGGAATTGGACTGATCTGTGAGTCCGCGCATGTAGATCCAGTCGTTCTCACCGGGGTAAATGTGGTGCTCGAACTTGCCGCCCCCAACGCGCCGGTAACACCAAGCGGAGGATTTGTTGAAGAACGGCCCCTTGTCGTCGAGGTAGCGGGGAAGCAGGAGTTGGAAGGCCGCGCTCGAAGTCTCCAGCAACTCCACGTTGGTCGCGCGATGTTTAAACATCGGGTATCTCCCGGCGTCTTCGGATGCGTAGTTTCGCAGGCTCAGATAGAGGATTCTTGCTCGGCACAGGTTGCCAGCCATTCGGCCTTTGAAGAGGAAGGATTGGATGGAGGGTGTCGCGATTGCGGCGAGCGCGATGAGGATTGTGAACCATGCGGTGATCGCTGCGAACTTTGACCTCCGGGAAGCACGGACGCGCCACTCTCTGGCGGGACGCCGAGAATCGTCAGAGTTTCTCATTGGGAAGTTGATCTGGTGGACACTCGCGGTGGTGAAATGGCGCGATTCACGGCGCGACGGGATAGAGCAGTTGCACGTTTTCTCCAGCGAGCCAGTCGCCGTCTTTTTCGAAGGCGTTTGCGGAAGGCTTGTCCGGCCGCCCGATGAAGTATTGGTTGCCAGCTTGTTTGGTACTCGCAACTTCTGCGGAACCGCCGGCCCAAATCACGACGGCATTTTCACCCTTCCACACGCCACCCGGTTTGCTCTGATCTTTCACATATTGCTTCGTGCCGGGATCGAATGCATTCGCCAGCAGCGGCCAGCGTGAGTCGGATTTGTCCGTGAGCCCGCGCATGTAGCACCAGTCGTTTTCTCCGGGCAGCACGGCGTTCCGCGTCAGCGGGCTCTTGCCGATTGCCCGGCACCAAGCGGAGTTCTTGTTATTGAAGATAAGCTTGTTGTCGATGTAGCGCGGAAGAAGCGCGGTGAATACGTCGTTCGATGTAGTGAATAGCACCGTTTTCGATTCTGAGTCGGCGTACGTGGGAAAGGCGCCTTCGTGTTCGGTCTCCGATGCATAGCTGCGCATCGCGTAGTATAGCTGCCTGCCGTCATTGAGCTGAGAGGCCATGCGCACCCTGATTGGATAGCGGCTGGCGAAGATGCAAGTGGGGCTGAAAAGGGCTACGAGGATGACCAGGAGGAGAAGTATTGCCAGCACTTCGATTAAAGTGAGACCCTTGCGCAAAACGGAGCGACGAAGCCGACGTGGGAGGGATTGATTCATGAACCGAAGAGGTAATTTGGAGGAAGAATGCACTCGCGTGTTATCATCGTATTCGCGCCACGTTCGAACCGCGTGATTTGACGCTGGGCAGTGCCCCGGGCTTACGTGGGCATGCGGGAGAGATTTCAGGGAAGTTCGCGTCTCATGCGATTGGCCCACTCTTAGGGTTCTATCGAGAGGCCGGCATCACCGCTGAGACGCTCCGCAACATCGCTCAGGAGCTCCGCAACACCCGTGAGGGCGACCGCATCGCACTTTTCGCGGGCCGCATCTCGCTTTTTGAGCACCGAATCTCACGTTATGCGCTTCGCATCTCAGTTTTGACGAGTTGGAACGGGTTGGGCCGGACTGCATGGTCGGAGGAACTGCGGTGATGTGTGGCAGAAAGAGGTTGCTGGCAGCATAACGCATCAGCCCCCGCGCTAACGTGAGATGCTCTTCAGCGCCCGAGTGGATGCCATCTTGGCCGTGTTAGGAACTCTCGTTCGTCCCGCGCACTTTTTTTGAGTGAAACGCGCAGATCGCTCGTCTATGAGCGCGAATGCGTTGCATCCGTGCGCGCATCACCACACGAAAACCAATCAGAACCCATACCCATGAAAATTCATCGCATCCTCGCGACTGTCGTGGCCAGTGCAGCTCTCGCAGTGTCGGCCGTCGCCGCCGAAGAGACTCCGCTTGGCGAGCAGATGGAAAAGTTTAGCAAGGCGCTGAAGGCGGTCGGCCGCGCGGCGAAGGAAGGCAAAGTGACGAAGGATCTCGCCGCCAAGGTGGACGAGGCCAAGAAGGCGGCGGAAGCCGGCCTGAAGTTTGAGCCCGCCAAGACGAAGGAGATCCCGGCGGGCGAGAAGGAGAAGTTCCTGGCGGACTACAAGGCGTCCATGCAGGAGACGATCAAGACTCTCGACGAACTAAAGGCCGCGGTCGAAGCTGAGAAGGCTGACGAAGTGGGCAAGATCATGGAGAAGCTCAACGGCCAGAAGAAGGAAGGCCACAAGAAGTTCCAGAAGGACGAATAAGTCGCTTCCGGCGAACACTCGTATTTCCCAGAGGGCGGCGCGGCGACGCGTCGCCCTCTTGCTTTGTCCGCACGGAACGGCCACGTTTCGGCATGACGCGGATGGAACTCCTCGATCTTTATTTTATGGATGCCCGGTCGAAACTGATCGATATCGCGGCGTTTTTCGACCGCGTGGATCGTGGGCAAGGGGAGGCGGACTTCCGGCTCGGGGCGTTGCGCAAAGCTTTGAAGGCGCTCGAGAGCGAAAAGCCGAACCGGGCAGAGTCAGTGCTCCTTGCGTTGAGCGATCCCACGTCCGAGCCTATCGCCAAGGCGCCGGGAAAAGGCGCGGTCGGAGCTTACGCCGGAAACTGAGATGCGTTACATCGAACCACATGGACACATGGTGTCCCGCACGACCGACGACTACCAGGCGATGGTCGTGGCGGGGTGTGAAGCCGTGTGCGAGCCGGCGTTTTGGGCGGGCTTTGATCGCAGTGGTGTGCAGGGGTTTTACGACTACTTCTGCCAGCTCACAGATTTTGAACCGAAGCGCGCGGCGAAGTTTGGCCTGCCGCACTACAGCTGGCTGTGCATCAATCCGAAGGAATCGGAGGACCCGGGGCTGGCCAAGGAAGTGCTCGATATTATCCCGGAGTTCATGGATCGGCCCAGCGTGCTGGGCATCGGGGAGATCGGGCTGAATAAGAACACGAAGAACGAGCTGCAGGTGCTGGAGTGGCACGTGGAGCTCGCGGCGCGGCACGATCAGCTCATCCTCGTGCACACGCCGCACCTGGAGGATAAGCTGAAGGGCACGCGTTTGATCCTCGATGTGCTGAAGGCCGACCGCCGCATCAAG